>CADBNN010000031.1 GCA_902796075.1 Oscillospiraceae bacterium
ACAATGTTCAAAATGGCGTCCGGCCGTTCGCCGATCAGGTAATTACGGGCCACCACTTCTTCCAGCGTGTAGGGCGAAAGGGAATAAATGCCCGGCAGGTCGGTGATGGTAACGCCTTCCTGCTTTTTCAGTTTACCTTCCTTTTTTTCCACCGTAACGCCCGGCCAGTTGCCCACAAACTGGTTGGAACCGGTCAACGCGTTGAACAAGGTGGTTTTGCCGCTGTTGGGGTTGCCCGCCAGCGCAATGCGTATGTTCATATCCAAACTCCTCTCCTGCAGTTAGTGATTGCTAACTTTACGGTAAAAAAGCGCGGCGCGCTTTTATTCCACTTCTATCATTTCCGCGTCGGCCTTGCGCAGCGAAAGCTCATATCCCCGCACGGTCACTTCCACCGGGTCGCCCAGCGGCGCCACTTTGCGCACGTAAACCTCCACCCCTTTGGTGATGCCCATGTCCATAATGCGGCGTTTTACCGCGCCTTCGCCATGCAGCCGCACCACTTTAACGGTAGAGCCGATCTTTGCCGATTTCAACGTGTTCATATGCCTGCTCCTTTCACAATGCGCGCGGCCGCAAGCCGCGTGATCAGTTGGTTATATCATGATGCGCTGGGCCATTTCTTTGCTGATGGCCACCCGCGCTTCTTTCACGTTCACGATCATATTGCCCCCCATGGTGGTGACCACCGAGACTTGACCGCCTACCACAAAACCCAGATTTTCCAGGTGTTTTTTCACTTCCGGGCTGCCGCCGATCTTCTTGATCACGGCGTTTTCCCCTTCGTTTGCCAAAACCAAAGGCAGCATAAGCGTTCTCCTTGCTGTTAGCATGCGCTAACCAAAAAACAAAAATAGATGGTTAGCCAAAACTAACCGTCTATAGTATATCGACCTTTCCCCGGTTTGTCAACCCCTAAATTCGACTTTTTTCAAAAATCCGCTTTTACGCCCGGCGTCCCCCCGCAAAATGGGCTTGCGCCGACCGGCCGGATGTGGTATAATATATACAACGAAACTACGTATATATCACCATAGGAAGAAGGGGTTTGCGTGCATCTGCAGGAATCGGGCGAAATGTATTTGGAAACCATCCTTATTCTGCACCGCAAAGCCGGCGCCGTGCGCTCGATAGACGTGAGCGAATACATGAATTATTCCAAACCCAGCGTAAGCCGCGCCATCAGCTTGCTGAAAGAAGGCGGCTATATCACCGTGCAGCCGGACGGGTATATTCAACTGACCCAAACCGGCCTGACGGTGGCCGAAAAAATCTATGAACGGCATACCACCCTCACCCGGTTTTTGGAGGACCTGGGGGTTGACCCGGACGTGGCCACCCAGGACGCCTGCAAAATGGAACACGACATAAGCGATGAATCCTTTCAGGCGCTTAAGGCGCACATTCAGGCCATAAAGCCGCAAGTGTAATCCAAACAAAACAACACGGTCGATCGGGCACGACAGCCCGGTCGACCGCTTTTTTTTTACGGGTTTAAGGAATGATTTGCGCCAAGGCGATGATGGCCGGCATGGTAATGACCGAAAGCACCATGCACACGCTCACCAGGCGGGAAGCGCAAACGCTGTCGGCCCCGAATTTAACGGCAAACAGCGACGTGTTGCTGGCCGAAGGGGCGCAGGCCGGGGTGATGCAGGCCACCAGCAAAAAGCCCCGCAGGCCCGCCGCCACCATGGCGCCCAGCAACAAAAGCGGGATCACTACCAGCCGCAGCAAACTCACCAGCAAAATCAGCCCGTCCCCTTTTTGCAGGCGCAGGGCGGTTTGGCCCAAATAATAACCGGTCACGATCATGGCCACCGGGGTATTCAGGTCGGCCAGCATGGAAACGGGCGCCAACAGCACCGCCGGGCAGGATACCCGCAATAAAAACAAGGGCAGGCCCACCGCCACGCTGAGCACCCCCGGGTTGGTGAGCACCTGCCGCAGGGCGTTTTTGCGGTCAAAATACCCGTAAAGGCTCACGCCGTAGGTCCACATGATGATTTGAAACACCGCCACGTAAATGGAAACCACAAACACCCCTTCGGCGCCCAGCAGGGCGTCTACCAGCGGCAAAGCCATAAAGCCGCAGTTGGAAAACACCGTGCCGAACCGGTACACCGCCCGGCGAGAGGGGGGCTGTTTGCGAAACAGGCAGGCGGCCGCCAGCCCGCCCAGCAGAGACGTAGCACCACAAGCGGCGGCAGCCGCTCCCATATAGCCCAGTTTTTCGGGCGAAAAAGGCACGGTCAAAAAACTTTCCACGATCACACAAAAAACCACCACATAAAACAGCAAATTGGTGATTTGTTTTACGCCGGCGTCTTCCAGCCAGCGGATCTTGCCGCACACCAGGCCCACACCCATGAGCAAAAGCAATTGAAATATTAAAACAGCCACGCTGCCAACATAGGAAAAATACGTCACGCCGGTACCTCTTTTTTCGCGTTTTTTTAACAATACCCCCACCGGCGGCGTTTGTCAAGAAAAATCCGTATTTACCCTTGCAAAGCGTGTGATTTTATGGTAATATTTATATAATCTATATTAGGGTAGTATGTTTTCTATTAATATTTATAAGAAAATTAAGAAAGGATAAGCTATATGAATTCATTTAACGACGTTTGGCAAAGTGTTTGTGAATATTGCAAAAACTCCATTCACTCCGTTGCTTATAATACCTGGATCAGCACACTGGAACCGGTTGCGATGGACGGCGACACCGCCGTGATCCGTTCGCGCAGCGATTACCAAAAAACCATTGTGGAAAGTCATTATACCGAACTGCTCTCCCGCGGGTTTGAAGAGGTGTTCGGTTTTCCCGTTTCCATTCGCATTGTGGTGGAGGAAGCGGCTGTTACCAAGCCGTCCCCCAAACCGGAAGATTCTTCTTTTCGCTACACGTTTGATAATTTTGTGGTGGGGCCTTCCAACAAATTTGCCCACGCGGCGGCGGTGGCGGTAGCCAACGATCCCGGCCACGCCTACAATCCGTTTTTTATTTACGGTAACCCGGGGCTGGGCAAAACCCACCTGCTTAACGCCATGCGCAACGAAATGGCTAAAAAGTTTCCCGATCTTAAAATCGTTTATACCCAGGGCGAGCCTTTTATGAATGAGATCATTGAAGCCATTCACAACGTGGGCACGGTGGAATTTCGGGAAAAATACCGCAAGGCCGACGTGCTGATCATAGACGATATTCAGTTTATCATCGGCCGGGGCGAAGCAACGCAGGTGGAATTTTTTAATACCTTTGAAGCCCTGCACCGGGAAAATAAACAAATTATTATTTCGTCGGACCGGCACCCGAAGGATATGAAATCGCTGGACGAGCGCATTGAAAGCCGGCTGATAAACGGTTTGACCGCCGACATCGAACAGCCGGATTATGAAACCCGGGTGCAGATCATTCGCAGCAAAGCAAAAGAACGCAACCTGGAAATTCCCGACGTGGTGGTGCAATACATCGCCAACCAGTTAAAAAGCAACGTACGCCAGCTGGAAGGCATTGTGAACAAACTGAATTCTTATCATGATCTGATGGGCGAAGAACCGCTGCTTTCGGTGGTAACGCCCATGATCAACGAGATCCGCAAAGAAGAAATGCCGGAGCCCATCACCATTGAACGGATCATCGATAACGTGGCCGTGGCTTACGACGTGACCGCCGCAGACATTTGCTCCAAAAAGCAAAACGCGCAAATTGCCAACGCCCGCCATATTGCCATTTACATTGCCCGGGAAGTGACCGGCCTGCCGCTGAAGACCATCGGTAAAAGTTTCGGGCGCAACCACGCCACCGTCAGCGCGTCGCTGAAAAAAATTGAAAATGACATTCAGCATAACGCGCGGCTGAACGACACGGTGAACGACATTATCAAAAATATTCAAAACAGCTGATTTCCACAGCCGGTTTTGAAAGTTTTCAACATTGGTTGAAACCGCGCTGAACCTGCCGGTTACGCTATTTTACATAAACCGGGTTTTTTTCGGCAAGTTATTTGATTTCAACATTGAAACCGTGTTGATATCTTTTTAACAAAGATTTTCGTCATATTTCCCGTTTTATTTTAACAACCGGCATTTACCAAAATTGCCAGTATTTGCAACGGATCTGGCCGGTTTTTAACATTTTGGCATGCACTACTACTACTGCTTTTATTATTCTTTCTTACCTGCTTTCTTTTTGCAAAAAAGAAAAAGATAAAAAAGATTATGTAACATTCTGCATTACGCATCGGGCAGGCCCCATGCTTCAAACTATCAGTCAGAAAGGGCGTTATTTATGAAATTTACTTGTGATCGCAAAAAACTGATCGACGGCATTTCAAAAGTGCAGGGCGCCGTGGGCAGCAATGCAACGCTGCCGGCGCTGGAAGGTATTTTATTTTCTGCCGGCAACGGCTATTTAACGCTGACCGGCTATAACATGGAACTGGGCATCACCACCGCGATAGAAGCCAACGTAGAGCAGGCCGGCGAGATCGTGCTTTCGGCCCGGGTGTTCGGTGAAATCGTGAAAAAAATGCCGGGCGACCAGATCGCGCTGGAAACCGACGACGCGCTGATGTGCACCGTAAAAAGCGGCCGTTCCAAATTTGCCATTGTGGGCATGGCGGCGGCGGAATTTCCCGAACTGCCGGCGCTTTCAGACGGTATTTCCTTTTCCTTTAACGCCGAACTGCTGGATAACATGGTGCGCATGACCCGCTTTGCCGTGGCAAAAACCGACGATAAACCCATGTATACCGGCATTTTGTTCCAGCTGGAAGAAGGCAAGATCACCATGGTGGCGGTGGACGGTTACCGGCTGGCCATCCGCAAAGAAGTGATCACCAACGATCTGAATCTGAAATTTATCGTGCCCGAAAAAACCCTGAGCGAAATTTTAAAACTGCTGCCCGAGAATGACGAAAAAATTCAAATTTCGGTAGGCAAGCGGCATATTGTGTTTGAAATCGGCCATATTTTAGTGGTTTCCCGCCTGCTGGAAGGGGAATTTATCGATTATAAAACGGCCGTGCCCCCCAATCACACCACAGAAGTGCTGGTAGATACCAAATCGCTGTTGGAAAGCATCGACCGGGTGGCGCTGCTGATCAACGACCGGGCCAAAGTATTTATTAAATGTGTGTTTGAAGAAAATCAGATCAAAGCGTCCTGCGAATCGGTCATCGGCAACGCGGACGACCGGATCGACGCCGAGATCCACGGGGAGCGCATAGAGATCGGCTTTAACAGCCGCTATTTGCTGGACGCCCTGCGGGCGGTGGAAACCGACCGGGTCAAACTGGAAATGAGCGGTCCCCTTTCGCCTATTAAGATCGTACCGCCCGAAGGCAACGACTTTTTGTTCCTGGTGCTGCCGGTGCGCATTCGCTGAGTATGCATATCAAATTAACGGTGCGGCCCAGGCAGGTCGTCATTCAAACACCTTTCATCCGCTTGTGCGATTTGTTAAAACTGGCGGCGGTCACCCCCAGCGGCGGACTGGCCAAGCACATGATACAGCAAGGGCAAGTGGAAGTGAACGGATCGGTATGCACCCAACGGGGCAAAAAAATACGGCCCGGCGACCGTGTGACGGTAAACGGCACGGTGCTTGAGGTGACCGACCATGACGGTAACTGAATTTCATTGCAAAAACTGGCGCAATCTGGCCGAAACCACGCTGCGGCCCCAGGCGGGCATCAACGTGTTTTACGGCGAAAACGCCCAAGGCAAAACCAATTTGCTGGAAGCGCTGTGGGTGTGCAGCGGCGCCCGCTCGTTTCGCGGCGCCAAAGAAGCCGATTTGATCCGCTTTGACCAGAAAGCCGCCCGGTTAGATCTGGCTTTTGAAGCGGGCGGCCGTTCCCAGCAGCTCACCATGCAGTTGGGCGCGGGCAAGCAGATCACCCTGAACGGCGTGGAAAAAAAGTCGGCAACCGATTTGTGCGAAACGGTGGCAACGGTGATTTTTGCCCCTAATCATTTGGGACTGGTCAAGGACGGCCCCCAGGTGCGCCGCGGATTTTTGGATTTTGCCCTGGCCCGCTTAAAGCCCAGTTTTGCCGCCCTGCAGGAGCAGTATGACCGGGCGCTGGATCAACGCAACGCCCTGCTGCGGGACCGACGGGCGGCCACTATGGGCGAACTGCTGGACCTGTGGGAAGACGCGCTGGCCAGGCTTGGCAGTATTTACGCCCGCCAGCGGCAGATCTACACACAGCGCATTACCCCGTTTGCCAGCCGGTTTTATTATGAGCTTTCGGGCCAAAAAGAAACGCTGGGCCTTGCTTACGACGGGGCGGAAGCTTCGGCCGACGAAGGCGGCTATGAATTATTAAAAGAACAGCTGCGGCAGGCGCGGGAGACCGACCAACGCATGGGCTACACCACCGTGGGCCCCCACCGGCACGACCTGCTGCTCACCATCAACGATATGCCCGCCCGCACCTTCGGCTCCCAAGGCCAACAGCGGTCGGCCGCCCTGGCCTTAAAACTGGCCGAAGCGGAAGTACTGGCCGAATACAGCGGCGAAGTGCCTGTGATTTTGCTGGACGACGTGATGAGCGAGTTGGACGGCGGCCGGCAGGATTATTTGCTGAACAAATTCAGCGGCCGGCAGATCTTTTTGACCTGCTGCGATCCGGCGGCCATTCCCCGGCTGAGCGACGGCAGCGTGTTTTTGGTGAAGGACGGTGAGATCCATGCCCGGGCATAAGCATACGTATTGCAACATCGGTCTGGACCGGGTGCTGCCCACCCGGCGCATCATCGGCCTGTTTGATTTGGATTCCACCACCGTTAAAAAAGATACCCGCGCTTTTTTGGCTCGGGCGCAGGAGCGGGGCGCGGTGCAAAACGCCGCCACCGACCTGCCGGTGACCTTTGTGTTGTGCGACGCACCGCAAACCGGGGGGCAGGTCCTGCTCACCTCTTTTTCACTGCCCACCCTTACCGCCCGCGTAAAACGGCGGTTCCCTTAAAACAAATCGTTGTTCGCGGCTTGTCCGCTTATGTGTATTGTATGAACGCTTAACCCGAAACAGAAAGGAAACGACTGCCTCATGGACAATCAACAACTCCCCAGCACCGTTGTGACCGATCATTACGACGCGGAGCAGATCCAGGTTTTGGAAGGCCTGGAGGCGGTGCGCAAACGGCCCGGTATGTATATCGGCTCCACCGGCGAAAGGGGTTTGCACCATTTGGTGTATGAGATCGTAGATAACTCCATCGATGAAACGCTGGCGGGCTACTGCACCCATATCGAGATCGATATTTTGCCCGGCAATATCATCCGCGTGACCGATAACGGCCGCGGCATTCCCACCGGCATCAACACCAAATACAATCAACCGGCCGTTACCATGGTGTTCACCATGCTGCACGCCGGCGGCAAATTCGGCGGCAGCGGCTACAAGGTATCCGGCGGTTTGCACGGCGTGGGCGCTTCGGTGGTGAACGCGCTTTCAGAATGGCTGGAAGTGGAAGTGCACGACGGGGAGCGCATTGTGACCCAGCGTTTTGAAAAGGGCGACATTGTGACCGACCTGATCGAAAAAGGCCCCTGCACCGACACCGGCACCATCGTTACCTTTAAGCCGGACCCGGCGATTTTTACCGATACCACCGAATATGATTACGATACCCTGCTCACCCGCCTGCGGGAACAGGCGTTTTTGAACGCCGGCGTGCGCATCACCCTCACCGACCGGCGGGACGAACACGAACCCCGGCAGGATCTGCTGTATTTTGAAGGCGGCATTCGCAGTTACGTAGACTTTATTATTCAAACCGCCAAGCGGGAAAGCACCCTGCCCGAAGTGGTGTATTTAAGCACCGCCGAAGGGGATTCCACCGCCGAAATCGCCTTTTCTTACACCACCGGGTACGATACCCGCATCATCAGCTTTGCCAATAACATCCACACTGTTGACGGCGGCACCCACGAAAGCGCTTTCAAAACCGCTCTCACCCGGGTTATCAATGCCTACGCCCGCAACTTTAAGTTCTTAAAGGATAACGACAATAACCTGAAGGGCGACGATATTCAGGAAGGCATTGCCGCCGTGATCAGCGTGAAGCTGACCGACGCTCAGTTTGAAAGCCAAACCAAATCCAAGCTGGGCAACACCTCCATGGGCACGCTGGTCAACCGGCTGGTGGGCGAAAAGCTCATGGTCTATCTGGAAGAAAACCCCGCGGTGGCCAAAATTATTGTGAACAAAGCCATTGCGGCTTCCAACGCGCGGGAGGCCGCCCAAAAGGCGCGGGATACCGCCCGCAAAAGCGCCGGCACCCGGGCCAAAATGCCCGACAAGCTGGACGACTGCATTTCCAACAATCCGGAAGAAACCGAAATTTTCATCGTAGAGGGCGATTCGGCCGGCGGCTCCGCCGTGAAAGGACGGGACGCCAAAACCCAGGCCATTCTGCCTTTGTGGGGCAAAATGCTCAACGTGGAAAAAGCCCGCATCGATAAAGTGTACAGCAACGAAAAGCTGCTGCCGGTGGTGATCGCGCTGGGCACCGGCATCGGGGAAGATTTCGATATTTCCAAACTGCGCTACGGCAAGGTGTTCATTATGGCCGATGCCGACGTGGACGGCGCCCACATCCGCACGCTGCTGCTCACCTTCTTTTTCCGCTATATGCCGCAGCTGATCGAAGAAGGCCACATTTACCTGGCCATGCCCCCCTTGTATAAGATCTTTAAGGGCAAAAAGCATTTGTACGCTTATTCCGACGCCGAGCGGGATATGTGCCAGCAGCAGCTGGGGGCCGACGCCAAAATACAGCGCTACAAAGGCTTGGGTGAAATGGACGGCATTCAATTGTGGGAAACCACCATGGATCCCACCGTGCGCCTGTGCCAGCGGGTGACCCTGGCCGACGCCGAAAAGGCAGACGAGGTCTTTTCCATGCTGATGGGCGACGAAGTGGAGCCCCGGCGGGAATTTATTGAAAAGAACGCCAAATACGTGCAGAATCTTGACGTGTAGGAGGGGAACAACATGGCTGTTAAAACCGTTACCTGTAAAGCCTGCGGCGCCGAACAGGCGATCTTGCGGGATGAAGAAGGCAAAATGAACTGCGTTTTTTGCGGCGAGCCCATGGAATTGCCGGCCTACGAAGCCGGAGAAGAATTGGATTACGCTTACGACCATCCGGACGAAACGCAAAGTATTGAACCGGAAGGAGAACCCATTGACGCGACCTTTGTGCTGAACGAAGACGAAGTGGGCGCCGCCTTTACGGTTTCCGGCAAGCTGAAAGAACGCAAATATATTTTGGTGATCGAATCGGTTTTGCTGTTTGCCTTTGGCACGGTGATTCTGGTGCTCAACATTTTGGGCGCCCTGGGCCAAAGCGGCTATAAAGCCCCCACGGCGGTCAACTGGTTTTATGTGGCGCTGTGCTACGGCATGCTGCCCATTATCTGGCTTATGCCGCGCCGCACCAAGCGCAACCTCATCCGCAAGGCCACAAGCGGCAACCAGCTTACCGTGCGCATTTATGAAAACGTGCTGAATATCCACGTGGACGGCCGGGACAACGCCGCCGACTGGCAACAGCCCATAGACGGCAGTTTTTCGCTGGTGCATGACGCCGGGCTGTTTGTGCTTTCGCTGCCCAACGGGCAAATTCTGGCCATTCCCGAACGCAGCCTTACCGAAGAACAGGTGGCCGAAGTAAGCCGCCGGTTAACGGCCGCTGCGCCAAAGCCGGAGGAAGCGCCCCAACAACCGGAAGAAACGGCGCAAACCGAAGAAGACAACGCCCCCAACGAGGCCGAAACCCCCGCCGAATAAACGGCCGGCGAAAACCACGTGAAAGGAACCGAACACCATGAGTGAATACGATATGAGTGAATTTGACGCCTTCCCCGAAGCCGGTCGGGTGATGGACGTTGAGATCGTAGACGAAATGCGCAAGGCCTACCTGGATTATTCCATGTCGGTCATAGTCAGCCGCGCCCTGCCGGACGTGCGGGACGGCTTAAAACCGGTGCACCGGCGCATTTTGTATACCATGTTTGAAAAAGGGCTCACGCCTCAAAACCCCTACCACAAATGCGCCGACACGGTGGGTAACGTGCTGGGCAGCTATCACCCCCACGGCGACGCGTCGGTGTATGACGCGCTGGTGCGCATGGCCCAGGATTTTTCCCTGCGTTATGTGCTCATAGACGGCCAGGGCAACTTCGGTTCGGTGGACGGCTATCCCGCCGCCGCTTACCGGTACACCGAAGCCCGCCTGCACAAAATGTCGATGGAAATGCTGCGGGATATCGACAAGGAAACGGTGGATTTTCAGCCGAACTACGACGACCGCCTGCAAGAACCCACCGTGCTGCCCTCCCGCATTCCCAATTTGCTGATCAACGGCGCCCAGGGCATTGCCGTGGGCATGGCCACCAACATTCCGCCCCACAACCTGGGCGAAGTGGTGGACGCCATGGGCTATCTTATTGATCACCCGGAAGCGGAACTGAGCGAACTCACCCAGTTTATCAAAGGGCCGGACTTTCCTACCGGCGGCGTGATTATGGGCCATTCGGGCATTCGGGCGGCCTATGCCACCGGCCGGGGCAAAATCACCCTGCGAGGCAAGGCCGAAATTGAAGAAAGCCACGGCAACGCCTATCGCATCGTCATTACCGAGATACCCTACATGGTCAATAAAAAAGTGCTGGTCAAATCTATGATGGATTTGATGAAGGAAAAGCGCGTGGAAGGTATTGACGACGTGGTGGACTACTCGGACAAAACGGGTATTCGCATTGTGGTGGAACTGAAAGCCTCCGCCAATCCCCAGGTGGTGCTGAATCAACTGTATTCCTTCACCCAACTGCAAACCACATTCGGCGCCATTATGCTGGCGCTGGTTAACGGCGTGCCCCGCATTCTGACGTTGAAAGAAATGCTGCAATATTACATTGATTATCAATGTGAGATCGTGGAGCGCCGCACCCGGTATGACCTGAAAAAAGCCAAGGAACGGGCCCATATTTTAGAAGCGCTGAAAACCGCGCTGGATTACATAGAAGAAGTGATCCGCATCATCCGGTCCAGCAAAACCGTGGCAGACAGCAAACAGGCCTTGACCGATCGCTTTGGATTTGACGACGCCCAAACCACCGCCATTGTGCAAATGCCTTTGGGCCGCCTGGCTGGTTTGGAACGCATCAAGATAGAAGACGAACTCAAGGAACTGCACGCCAAGATTGCCGATCTGGAAGAACTGCTGGCCGACCATCACCGTATTATGGAAACGGTGAAGGACGAAGCCATGGCCGTGCGCGACCGGTTTGTGGACGACCGCCGCACCGAGATAACCGCCGTGAGCGGCGAAGTGGACATTGAAGACCTGATCCCGGTGGAAGAATGCGTGCTCACTTTGACCCACATGGGCTATATGAAGCGCCTGCCCAGCGATACTTACCGCACCCAAAACCGGGGCGGCCGCGGTATTTCGGGCATGACCCGCCGGGAAGAAGACTTTGCCGAAACCATGTTCACCTGCTCTTCCCACGACCAGGTGATGTTCTTCACCAACCTGGGCCGGGTGTATCGGCTCAAAGCCTATGAGGTGCCGGAATCCACCCGCACCGCCAAGGGCATGAATATTGTGAACATTTTGCCCCTGCAAGAGGACGAAAAGGTTACGGTGATGCTGCGCATTGAGCCTTCGGAGCAAACCCGCTATTTGTGCATGCTCACCAAGCGGGGCGTAATTAAGCGCACACCCCTTGCGGCGTATGACAACATTCGCAAAGGCGGCATTATTGCCATTGACCTGGACGATGGGGACGAGCTGCGTTGGGTGCGCCTGACCGAGGGCAACAGCGATCTGCTTATTGCCACCCGCAAGGGCATGGCCATTCGCTTTAACGAAACCGACGCCCGGCTAATCGGCCGCACCGCCCGCGGGGTGAAAGCCATTACCCTGTCCCAGGAAAAAGACGATGAAGTGGTGGGTCTGGCGCTGGTGCGCGAAAACGCCGTGTTGATGACCGTGACCGAAACGGGCTATGGCCGGCGCAGCGAATTTACCGACTACCGCACCCAAAACCGGGGCGGCAAGGGCTTGACCAACTATAAAACCGCTTTGTACGGCAACGTGGCCGCCGTGGGGGACATTGACGACGGGCAGGATATCATCCTCATTTCCTCCGCCGGCATTATCATTCGCATTCCGTCGGCCACTGTAAGCACCTATGCGCGCACCGCCAAGGGCGTGCGGGTGATGCGGCTGGACGAAGGCGACACCCTGGTGAACATGACCTACGCCGAACACGAAGAAGGCCAAACCGACGAACTGCCGCCGGCCGACGGCAGCGAGGAAGAGGGCAATCAGCCCGAAACCCCGGCGGAATAAACCAAAACAAAAAAGAAAGAACAGATTGATTCGCGTCAATCTGTTCTTTTTTCTACACGGGTTTCAGCCGGGTGACATATAGCGGTTCGGGCTTTTTCCGGTGTTTTTGCCTTTTTGCGGCGCAAAAAAACCTGCCGCCGGTGTGGCGGCAGGGGAAATTTTAAAGAACAAGCCGATCAGAGCATCATCATAATGTTGTTAAAGTTGATCTCTTTGGCTTTGTTTTGCACCATAAACCAGTCGATGATGGTGAGCACGCCGCAGCAGCCGGCGGTGAGCAGTTTCAGCACGCCCATGCCCACGTCGCCCAGCATAAACCGGTCGATGCCCAGACTGCCCAAAAAGATGGAAATGAGCAGGATGGTGGTGGGGTCTTTGAATTCAATGGTGGACAGATAGTTGAAACGGGTCTCGTCGGTCGCCAGCAGCCGTTCTTTCAAAAACAGCATTTTTTCGGCCGGCAAATACTTCTGATTGGCCATTAAAAACATATCTACGCGTTGAACATCCATGAAAAATTCCTCCTATGTTTGCTGTGATCGCTCACAAAAATTACCATACTAAGCGGCAACGTGCCACACAAACGTGCGCAACAGCCACACCGCAAAAAACACGGCCAAAAAGCCATACAGCGCGGCGGCGGCCCAAGGCCGCAGCGGTTTGGCGCCCGGCCGGGCCGATCGGACGACCAGCCACACCACCACGGGCGGCAGGGCCCAAAACAGCGGATGCAGCCCAAACGCCTGCCCTACATGACCCTGCAGCAACGCCTGCCAGGCACGGGTGATGCCGCAGCAGGGGCAGGGCACGCCGGTTACGGCCCGAAAAGGGCAAATCCACAAGTCGGCCAGCGCCAGCCCTGCCAGCGCCAAAGCTGGCACACACAGCGCCGCGGCCCGTTTAACGGCCGCTTTGCGGGTGGCCGCACGGTCCTGCTTCATACAAAAGGACCTGCCTTTCCCGCTTTTTCGCGGTTTTTCTCATTATACCCCAGCTGGGCGTGGCTTGTCAATAGTAAACCGGGCCCGGAACTGCTTCCGGGCCCGGTTTTTGCAAAACACGTGCGCCTTACAGCGCGTTGATTTTGGCCACGATCTCATCGGCATTCACGCCGTGCACTTCGCAGGCCTGTTCCAGGGTTTCGCCCCGGGCCGAAGGGCAGCCCAGGCAATGCATGCCCATGGCCAGCAGGATCTCGGCGGCTTCGGGTTTGGCGGTCAAAATATCGCCGATAACGGTTTGTTTGGTCAGTTCCATTGTTCAAAACTTCCTTTCTGGTTATTCCGCCGGTTGGGCGTCCGTTTGGGGCGCGGCTTCCATGGCGGCGCGGAACGCTTGCGCGTCCATTTTTTCATGCTCAAACAAATATTGGGCAATTTGATGCAGTTTGTCCATATGGGCGGTCAAAATGGATTTGGCGTGCTGATACTCGCCTTCCATAACGGCTTTGATCTCCTGGTCGATGGCGGCGGCCACCTGTTCGGAATAGGCGGGGGCCGAACTGAAATCGCGGCCCAGGAACACCTCTTCGTGGGGATTGCCGTACACCACCGGGCCCAGATTTTCGCTCATGCCCAGCTTCATCACCATCTTTTTGGCCAGGTCGGTGGCCCGTTCCAGATCGTTGGAAGCGCCGGTGCAAATGTCCGCCTGAGTGAGGGATTCGGCTACCCGGCCGCCCAGCAGGGCGCAAATTTCTTCTCGCAGGGCGGTGCGGCTTTTGTGGGAATGATCGTCGGTGGGCCGGTACATGGTAAAGCCGGCTGCCATGCCCCGGGGGATGATGGAGATTTGATGCACCTCATCCTGGGTGGGCAGATAGTAGGAAACGATGGCGTGGCCGGCTTCGTGATAGCTGGTGATGAGCTTGTCTTTTTCGTCTACCACGCGGGTGCGTTTTTCCACACCCATTACCACTTTGATGGTGGCTTCTTCAATATCGCTTTCCATCACGGCCTTGGCGTTTTTGCGGGCGGCCAGCAGGGCGGCTTCGTTCAGCAGATTTTCCAGGTCGGCGCCGGTGAAGCCGGCGGTGGTTTGGGCGATCACTTTCAGGTCTACGTCCGGCCCCAGAGGCTTGCCGCGGGCGTGAATGCGCAAAATGGCTTCGCGGCCTTTTACGTCGGGATAACCTACCGAAATGCGCCGGTCAAACCGGCCGGGGCGCAGCAGGGCGGGATCCAGCACGTCAGACCGGTTGGTGGCGGCCATCACAATAACGCCTTCGTTGGGGCCGAAACCGTCCATTTCCACCAGCAGCTGGTTGAGCGTTTGTTCCCGTTCGTCATGCCCGCCGCCCAGACCGGTGCCGCGCTGGCGGCCAACGGCGTCTATCTCGTCAATAAACACAATGGCGGGGGCGTTCTTTTTGGCTTGTTCAAACAGATCCCGCACGCGGGCGGCGCCAACGCCCACGAACATTTCCACAAAATCGGAACCCGAAATGGAAAAGAAGGGCACGCCGGCTTCGCCGGCAACGGCGCGGGCCAGCAATGTTTTGCCGGTGCCCGGAGGGCCCACCAGCAGCACGCCCTTGGGAATGCGGGCGCCCATATCGTTAAACCGGGCGGGGCTTTTCAAAAAGTCCACGATCTCGGCCAGTTCTTCCTTTTCTTCATCGGCGCCGGCTACGTCGGCAAAGGTGGTTTTGCGCTTGCTGTCGCCCCGGCGATAGCGGGCCTTGCCAAAACTCATGGCTTTGTCGCCGCCCATACCGGCGGCGTTCATGCGGCGGATCATAAAGAAATAGAACACGCCGAAGGCCACAATGAGCAGCAGGGTGGGCATCATGCCCACCAGCCAGGAGGTTTTGCTCACCGTGTAGTTATAGGTGATGGCGTCGCCCGAGCGGTCGGCGTCTTGATACTGCTTGGTGAGCAGCTCGCCCACGTCGTTATAAAACACGCTGACGTCCGGCACCTCGTACACTTGTTTTTGTTCGCTGCCTTTTTCTATATATTCCAGCCGGCCGGAACTCAGATTCAGCGAAAACTTTTCGATTTTGCCATCGTAGAATTTTGCCACAATGGTGGAATAATCGGGCGCCTGAGCCTGTTGGAACTGGCCCATAGCCGCCACTACAATGGCGATGATCAGCAACGGAATGCCGACCAGCAACAAAACGTTGCGCAGGTTTTTGTTCATAGGATCACTCCAATTCTAACAAAGAGAGTTAAACGCCGCAAAACCGGGTCAGCCGTAGATTTCGGGCTTGAGTACGCCGATAAAGGGCAGATTGCGGTATTTTTCATTATAATCCAGGCCGTATCCCACAATAAATTCATCCGGCACCTCAATGCCCGCGTAGGCGGCGTGCACGTTCACCTGGCGGCGGGAGGGTTTGTCGAACAAGGTGCAAATGCGGATGTCGGCAGGGTCGCGGGTCTCCAGCATTTCCATAATGTAAGAAAGGGTCATGCCCGAATCCAGAATGTCTTCCACAATGATCAGGTGGCGGCCTTCAATGCTGCGGTCCAGGTCTTTGATGAGCTTGACCACGCCGGAGGTCTTCACGTCGGCGCCGTAACTGGAAGTGGCCATAAAATCGATCTCACAGGGAATGGTGATGGCGCGCATCAAGTCGGCCATAAACACCACCGAGCCTTTGAGAATGCTGACGAGCAGGGGGTTTTTGCCGGCGTAGTCCCGGCTGATCTGCGCACCCAGGTCGGCCACGATGGCGTGGATCTGTTCTTCGGAATACAATACGTTTTGAATGTCTTGCAGCATGCGATGATTCCTCCGCTATAGGATTTCTATGGTCAATCCGCTTGCGGTGCGCGCCGTGGGGGCGCAGCGGGCGGAACAGCCAATCTGTTCGATCCAAACGATCCCTTCTTCGTCACACAACACCAGCAGACGGTCCCGCAGGCGGGGTGGGATCTTTTGTTCGTTCATGAGTTTTTTCAGGGTTTTGGCCGGCCGCCTGGGCAGGGCGATCCGGTCGCCCGGGCGGCGGGTGCGGAGGAACAGGTCCCCCACTATTGTGGCACGGTCAATTTGATTATATAACGGCGTTTCGGGAAATTTTTCGCCGGCCGGCAGGGGCGTCAGCACCACCCGGCGGTTTTGCACGGCCAGGGGCACGCCCACGGCAACCGGCAGCTGCCAGGCTTCGGGCTGCGCTGCGGCGGGGCGGGTGGGCGCCAAAAGCAGGCAGTCGTCTTCCGCTTGCACGGTGAGCCGGTCGTTCACCTGCACACAGCCCCGGCCGCGGCGCACCAGCGCCAACAGGGCTTCAATATGCCGGCCGGTGATCTGCCGGCAGCGGGGGCGCAGCCAGCGGGCCAGCGCCCGGCACACCACGGCGTCGTCCGCTCCGGCAAAGGGCGCCAGCGGCAGGCGGTCGGCGACGTCGGCGTCCAGCAACGGGTCGGCCAGCCGGTCTAAACAGGCCAGGTCTCGCCGGTTTTGGGCGGCGGTGCGGCTTGCGGCCTGCACAAAAGCGGGATTGATCTGCCGGCACAAGGGCAGCAGATGATGCCGCACAAAATTGCGGCGATAGGCGTCGTCGGCATTGGTTTCATCGGTGCGATAGGCCAGATTTTGTTGGGCGCAAAAAGCCTCGGTCATAGCCCGGGTGCAATCGATCAGCGGACGGATCACGTTGCCCCGCACCGGCGGAATGCCGCACAGCCCGGCAAGGCTTGCGCCGCGGATGAGGTGCAGCAGCATGGTTTCGGCGTTATCGTCGGCCGTGTGGGCGGTGGCAATGCGTCCGCCCGCGGCGTGTTGTTCAAAAAAAGCATACCGCACCCGGCGGCCGCAGGCTTCCAGCCCTTCGCCGGTTTGGCGGCACAGGGCGGGCACGTCCGCTCGCAAAACCTGCAAGGGCACCTGCCATTGGCGGCACAGGTCTTCCACCAGCGCCAGATCGGCGTCCGCCGCCGCGCCCCGCAAGCCGTGATGCACGTGGGCGGCGGTCAGGGTCAGGTCCCATTCTTCACGCAGCAGCACCAAACAGCGCAGCATGGCCAGCGAATCGGCCCCGCCCGAAACGGCCGCCAGCACCCGGTCGCCGGGGGCCAGCATGCGGTAGCGGCGCAGGGTGGCCGCCACGGTTTGGGGGAAGGTGAGATCCTTCATGGCGGGTTACTCCTCCAGCGAATCTTCCTGGGCAACAAATTTGGTAAAGCGGCCATCCCACCGCAGGCGGGCGGTTTCGGCGGCGCCGTGACGGTTTTTGGCCACGATCAGCATGGCTTCGCCCGGGTCGGCCTGGGCGGCGTCACCGGCGGCGATTTGATAATAGTGAGGGCGGTGCAGCATCATAACGATATCGGCGTCTTGTTCAATGGAGCCGGAATCTCGCAGGTCGGAAAGCTGGGGAATGTGGGACGATTCCTTGGCGGGAGAACGGGACAGCTGGGAACACACCACAACAGGGATGTTCAGTTCTTTGGCCATGATCTTCAGATCCCGGGTCATTTCCGCCACCTGGTTCACCCGGTTTTCGGCCCGGCCGGTGGGTTGGATGAGCTGCAAATAGTCGATAAAGGCAACGTCAGGCTTGTTGCGGCGCAGTTTGGCCTTGATTTTTTGCACCGACGTGGCAGGCGTTTCGTCAATAAAAATATTGGTTTCCACCAAAACGGAAGAGGCGGCGGAAATGCGTTTCCATTCGTCAATATCCAGCCCGCCGTCCCGCATGCGGGAAACGTCCACCGCCGCGTCAAAGGACAGCAGCCGCTGGGCCAACTGGTCCCGCGACATTTCCAGCGAGAAAAAAGCCACCTTGCGCTTTTCGTTCACGCCGATGTGACGGGCCATGTTTAAGATCAGGCTGGTTTTGCCCATGCCGGGCCGGGCGCCGATGATGATCAGGTCGGATTTGTGCAGGCCGCCGATGATCCGGTCTACGGTAGAAAGGCCGGTGGAAATGCCCTTCATTTCCTTGCGCACGTCTTCGTCGTCCATGGCCTGCAGGCGCACAAAGGTTTCGTTGTTTAACACGTCTTTGAGCGAGACCAGGCCGGACACTTCTTTGCCCTGGCGAATGGCGTAAATGCGCTGTTCGGCGGCGTCTATCAGATCGCTGGCGGGCGCGGCGGCTTCCTGGGCGTCGGTCACGGTTTCCCGCCCGGCGTTGATAAGGGCTCGAATATAGTATTTTTCCGCCACCGCGTCGGCATAGGCGCCCACGTTTTTAACAGACGGCACCAACTGAGCCAGCTGGGTCAGATATTCCTTGCCGCCGGCTTGCTCATAGTCGCCGTCGGTGCGCAGCTGTTCCAGCAGGGTAACAAAATCCAGGGGTTTATTGACCGCGTCCATGGCGGCCATGGCGCCGAAAATGGCTTTGTGCTGAGGCAGATAGAAGTATTCCGGCCGCAGGGAAGAGACCCGCTCGTCGCTCATGCAGGAGGGGTCTAACAAAATCGCGCCCAAAACCGATTGCTCGTTTTCCAGGCTATAGGGCATATTCAGCCCTTCAAAGGCGTCTGAAAATTCGCTCATGCCCGCCCCTTCTTTCACAAAAGATTATTCACCATATTATACCATAAAACGCGGGTGGTGTCAATGCGCGCAGGGCGCAAAATGCAAAAGTTTGCGCCGCTTGTTTTTGCCGGCCGGCGGCGGGGAAAACGGCGTTATGCCAATAAGAAAAGCCGCATGAAGCGGCTTTTCTTGCATGTTGAAATCGCCTTATTCAGCTTTGAGTGCGGTGATCATGGCGGCGGGGTCTTGCGCCTTAAACAGCGCGCTGCCGGCCACCAGCACGTTGGCGCCGGCTTCGGTCATTTGCCGGCCGGTGGTCAGGTTGATGCCGCCGTCTACTTCGATCAGCATATCCCACAGGCCCAGCCGGTCGCATTCCGCCCGCAGCACCTTGGCTTTTTCTATGGCGCTTGGCATAAAGCTCTGGCCGCCGAAGCCGGGCTCTACCGACATGATGAGCACCATGCCAACCTGCGTGAGATAGGGAAAGATCGCTTGCGGCGGGGTGCCGGGCTTAATGGAAATGGAGGGCACCGCGCCGTGGTCGGCAATGGCCCGCAGGGTGCCGGGCACGTCCGATTCCGCTTCCACGTGAATGGTGATGTAATCGGCGCCGTTTTCGGCAAATTGGGCAATATACCGGTGCGGTTCGGTGATCATCAAATGCACGTCAATGGGCGCGTCGGTATAGGCGTTCAGGTCTTTTAATACCGGAATGCCGAAAGAAATGTTGGGCACAAACACGCCGTCCATCACGTCAAAATGCAGCAGATCGGCGCCGGCGGCCATCATGGCGTCGCAAGCCGGGCCCAGGCGGGCAAAGTCGGCCGATAAAATGGAAGGAGCAACTTGTATCATTACGAAAACCTCCGCAGTGTTGTTTTTTTGCAAGGGGTATTGTAGCACCAAACAGGCAAAAAGTCAATGCAAACCGCGGTTTTTGTCGCACGACGGCGCGGGGCGGGCGGTCGCAAAAAACAAGGGCGCCTGCCGCGGTGGCAGACGCCCTTTACGTTTGGTCAAAAGCGGTCAGCGACGCAGATCCACGCCGCAATAGACGTTGGAGGGGTCGGACAACTTGCCGCCGCTGGCGTAAATGTTGCCAAAAGTGGTAACGGCGCCGCTGCCCCGCAGCTGCAGGTCATAGGCCACGTCGGAACGCATATGGTTTACGGTGTCCAAATTCAGATTGGCGCCGTTGAACACCTTAAAGCCGTTCAGCCCGCTGCGCACGTTGGTGCCCTGGGTGTAATTCAGCGTGCCGCCGCCCACCAGGAACGAACAGGTGGTGGGAATGCCCCAGGTATTGGTTTGGATCATATCCACCGTGCCGGTGAAAGAGGGTTCAATGTTCACATAAGCCATGGTGGCGCCGGGGCCGATGACCACCAGCTGGGTGTTCACGAAGGTCACCTTGCCCGAGGGCGTACCCCGTACGGTCATGGAACGGTCGCCGCCGTCGGTGCCGTGGGCCAGCACAAACACGTCGGCCCCGCTGTCGATGGCGATGCCCGAATGGACGCCCAGCACAAAGTTGTGATACATGGTTTGGTGGGTGGTTTGCTGCACCACAAAGGCTTCGCTGTTATCGGTGGCGTATTGGCGGTAATCGCCTATTTCGGTAGCGGACCGGTAGAAGGGGTTGTCGCCGAAATAGTGAACGTTGAACTGGCAGTCGCGCACAACGCCGTTCACACTGCCGCCGCCCACCACAATGCCCTGCTGCAGGGGAAAGCCGGTGGCGCCGTTGATATAGTGACCGTCGCACCGGTGGGAAGCAAAGTCGGTTTGGTAGAAGGAATTGATAAAGTTTACGTTAAGAATGTAATCGTTAAAGCCGGTGCCCCGGGCGGAAAAGGCGTAAGGCGTGCAGTTGGGGCTGTTGCCTTCTTGCAGGTCGTAATACACCTTAAAACCGGCAATGCCCGCGTTGGGCCGCAGGGTAATAAGCGCCGTGTCATCGGCGGCGCCGTTGCGGCCGTAATCGGTATAAAGGGTGGTGGAATAGGCGTGAGAATGTTGGGGGAAGGTGCAGGAGCCCCGCAGTTCCACGCCGGTGGGAACGGAAACGGGGGTTTCCAGCCGGTAACGCCCGCTGGGCAGATACACCACGCCGCCGCCCGCCGCCTGCACGTCGGCCAGCGCCTGCCGCAGGGCCGGGCCGATATCGCCGCCGCTTTGGGTGGCGTTATAGGGCGTCCGAGTCAGGTCAGCAAAGGCGTCGCCGGCTGGTTTTATCACGGCCTGGGCGTTGTAATCATAAGCGTCGGGGTCGTAAGAAGCAGTTTTTAACACGGTGTTCCAGGTAGTGGTGAAGGCGCCGCTGCCGGTGGTGACCAGGGTGTCTTCGGTCATGCAGTTGGTCAAAACGGCCTTGGCGCCGGTGCCGGCCGCCACATGGGTGGCGCAGTTTTCAAAGGTTACGTGGGAAGCGGAAAGGGTGCCGCCCGTAATGGAAACACCCGTGCCCCCAGGCGTGCGCACCAGGCAGTCGACCAGGGTGACCACGCCGGTGCCGCTTTGCACCACAGCGGCGCCGCCGGTGGCTTCCAGCGTGAGCCGGTTAAGAGAAACGCTGGTGGAAAAGGCGCCGTCGGTATACACGGGAATAACGGCCTGAATGGTGCCTTTGGTGATCATCATGCCGATGGGGTTAACAAACTGAGCGTCATAGCCGATGTAGCAGTTGCGGAAGTCTACGTTATACACGTGGCCGTTGGGGGAGCCGTCTGCTTCCCGCATGGTGGGTTTGGAATTGCCCAGCGCCACCTGATATCCGTCGGCGCCGATGTCGGCAATATAGGTCCAGTCGACCGATTCAAACTTGAACGCGGTGCCGTTTTGGTAAATAAAGCTGCGCATTTGGGCTTCGCCGGCCACCGGGTCGCCCAGGCCGCTGTTGAGCCACACTTCGGGGGTGAAATACACGTTTTCCACCCGGCAAATGTCCACGTTATAGTCTAAAATGAGCCCCATTTTAAGCGGGGTGCCCACCACGTTGCGAATGTTTTGCAGCGAGTTGGTGCCCGGTCCCATGGCCAGACCCTTATAACTGTTGACCAGCCGCACGTTGGTTACGCTGATACCGTAATGGCCGGCCTGCTGTAAGGTCCAGGGGTAGGGGGTGATGTTGGCGGCGGTTTGTTCGGGATACCAAATGGTCACATTGGCCAGGGCGGAAGAAGAGTCCATGCGGATAAAGGCGGTGCCGTTTTCATCGCCTCGACCGGCATAGGCCATTAAAACGGTGCCTTGGGCAGGGCCGTCTACCGTAACGGCGGGGGCGTCGCCCTGCAGGGTAACGCCGTTGGGCAAAAACAGATTGCCTTTTATCACATACCGGCCGGCCGGCACAAACACGGTGCCGCCCTGGCGGGCTTCCGCCGCGGCAATGGCTTTTTGAAAGGCCAGGGTGTCGTCGGTCACGCCGTCTCCCCGGGCGCCCCAGAAAATCACGTCTGTTTCGGCAATCACCGCCTGATCGGTGGTGAATTGGGGATGCACCAGATGCGGCTCGTTCAGGCCCACTTCTACCGTTTTGCCGGCCGTGTCGGCGCCGGCAGCCGCAAAACGATTCAGTTTAAACACCGCAAAACGCAAAATGTCCAGCGCGTCCACCGCGTTAATGACGCCGTCGCCGTTTACGTCGCAGGCGGCCAACTGCCGGTTGGCGGGGTGGAGCTTGCCCACCGCATATTGCAGCACACCCAGCGCGTCAACGGCGTTCACGCTGCCGTCACCGCTCATATCGCCGCAGCGCACGGTCTGATACGTTCCGGCGGCGGCCGGCTGATAGTCGGAGGGGGTCGGCGCGTCTTGAGGCGCGCCGTTCCCGTCGGAAAAATACATGTTATCGATGCAGAAGAAGTAAGAACTTTTTTCGCTGCTCATGTTGAGCAGGTACATGCGGAAATAGTTAACGGCGGTAGGATCGTATACCCGGGCGGGGTCGGAGGAGTTGCGGCCGGCCTCGGCCAAAGTCAGGCGAATGTGGTTCCAGCCGTTTTTGGTGATTTGGTTGACCATGACGCCCGTTAAAAAGGCCAGTTCCGCCACGTCGCATTGGCCGGCGGAAGACAGTTCGATTTGCCCGGCGCCGGTAGCCAAAACGTCTTTATCTTCGGTATACAGGTCAAATTCCAAATACTGGCAGGCCGAAACGTCTATAGGGGCAAAACTGCGCAAATAAATCACCATGTTGCCGCCTTTGGTCAGGTCGCCGGTTACACGCAGGGAAGTAGGGCCATCGGTATACAAATCATCGTCAGCCGAAAGGGTGGTGCAGTTTACGGCGCCGTTGATCCAGTCCATGGTAGTGTCGCAAAAGCTCAGCCGTTTGGCAACGGGTGCAGCGGCCATCACCGCCGGCGCGGCGACGGTGCACAACGCCAGGCACAAAAGCAAGCATAAACATTTTTTCATGGGGCAACACGTCCTTTGTAAGGAAAAGCCACCGAATATCGGTTATGGCCGGATATTCGGTGGCTGTTTAGTTTAATGATGCAATAAACCGATCAAAACCGGATCAGTTTTCTTTCTTTTTCATCAACACAAAGGCACCAAGGGCCACGGCTGCCAAAGCAGCGGCCACAGCGCCGGTAGCGGCTTCGCCGGTTTTGGGGTTGTCGGTTTCGGTCACAACGGGCTCGGTTTCGGTCACTTCGCTTTCGGGCTCGCTGGGCTCGCTGGGCTCGCTGGGTTCGCTGGGCTCGCTGGGCTCGGGATCGTCAACCACGGGGGGTACGTAATCGGGATCTTCTTCCCAGATGGCGTACAGGGTCACGTCTTCCAGAATGTCGAATTCATCAAAGGGCGGTTCATAGGATTCGCCGCTGCCGTCGGCTTTGGTGTTCCAGCATTTGAACAGATAGCCTTCGCGGGTGAATTCGTTGTCCATCACGACCACGATGCCGTTTTCGATGTATTCGCTGTCGTCTACGGTTTCGCCTTCGCCGCCGTTGGCGTCATAGGTGACTTTGTAGTATTTCAGTTCCACGTCGCCGTATACCCAGATGGCGTATACGTTGGTGGCTTCGGTGATGGTGATGCTGTCGCCGGGTTTGTAGCTATCGCCGGATTCATCGTCGTGGGTGTTCCAGCCGGTGAAACGGAAGTTGTTTTTGGTGAAGGGGCATTCGGGCAACGTTACGTTGCCTTCCGCGTCGGGCTCCAGCACAACATCGTCGCCTTCGCCGGTGTTGGCTTTCAGGGTGACAACAACAGGCGCGGCGGGTTCGTCACCATCGCCGTCGCCAGCGGGTTCGCTGCCCACAGTGGGATCGGGATCGTTGGTTTCACCTTCGGCTACGGCAATGCAGGCGCAGGAAACCAGCACCAGCATGCAAGCCAACAGAAGGGCAAGAAGTTTTTTGGTCATAACAAATTACCTCCGAAAAAATGAGAAAATCTTAGCACACTCGATAATGCTACAGCATTATTCTAATCGTTTTGTCCGCGGATGTCAAGCCCCTTTTTGCGTTTTGTTTCGCCAAAAAAGGAAAAAATGCCCGCCCGGGCCGGCGGAAGGGTGAGTTGACAGACGGCCGGTTGTGTGCTATAATAACGTGATTTATTGTGAAAAGGTATCGACTTTTTTGCAGAAAGAGGGGTTTTGAATGGACCGCAAAATCATGGTGACCACCGACAGCACCGCCGATCTGACGCCCGAACTGGTGGAAAAATACGGCTTATACGTGTTTCCGCTGGGCATTGAAATGGACGGCAAAACCTTTCGGGACGGGATAGACGTGGTGCCGGACGATTTATACGATTATTACCGCCGCACGGGCAAGATCGCCCGTTCCAGCGCCTGCAGCGTGGGCGATTATCACGAAAAATTCGCCGCGCTGGTGGCCGAAGGGTATGACGTGGTGCACGTGGGTTTGGCGGATTACCTTTCCTGCACGCTGCAAAACGCCCAGATCGCCGCCGAGGAGTTTGACAACGTATACGTGATCAATTCCAAACGGCTTTCCACCGGCATCGGCCAGTTGGCCATTGCCGCCGCCGAAATGGTGGCCGAAGGGCACGGGCCCAAGGAGATATACGACGTGCTTTCCGAACGGGCTTATTGTTTGGACGTTTCCTTTGTGCTGGACACGCTGGAATATATGCACGCCGGCGGCCGCTGTTCGGGCGTGGCCAAGCTGGGCGCCAACCTGCTTAAGATCAAGCCCCAGATCGTGGTGTATGACGACGTGATGGATTCGGGCAAAAAGTACCGGGGCAAAATCAACGCCTGCCGTCTGCAATATATTGAAGAGCAGCTGCACGACGTGGACGATATTTGTCTGGACCGGATCTTCATGACCCATTCGGGCATGTCACAGGAAGATATCGATCTGGTGGTGGCGAAAATCAAGTCCATTGCCGATTTCAAAGAAGTTTTGGTTACCCGGGCGGGCTGTGTGATCTCCTGCCACTGCGGGCCGGGCACCTGCGGGGTGCTGTTTTTCCGCAAACACCGGGTGTTTTCAAACTAAACAGGGAGTGACGCAACATGATCAATACCAGTCATCTTTGTATGGAATGTATGAAAGATAAGGCCGAGGCGGAGGTATGCCCCCACTGCGGCTATCGGGAAGAGGCGCTGCAAACCGCGCCCTATCTGCCCCTGCGCAGCTGGCTGATGGACCGCTATCTGGTGGGCAAAATGCTCACCTGCGACGGGGAAGGCGTTACCTACATCGGCTGGGACAATATTCTGCAGGCGCCGGTGACGGTGCGGGAATATTTGCCCGACGGGCTGTGCGAGCGGGCGTCGGACGGGTTGACCGTGCGGGGCCTGGCGGAAGATTACAGCCGCTGTTTGGCCGGCTTTTTGTCCCGGGCCCGGGCGCTGGCCCGCATGCGGGACCTGGCGGCTTTGTTCCCCACCTATGACATTTTTGAACTCAACGGCACCGCCTATGCGGTTTCGGAATACACCGAAAGCATTTCGCTGGGTGAATTTTTGCATCGCAACGGCGAAGCCCTTACCTTTGAACAGACCCGCGCGCTGATGCTGCCGGCTGTTTCCACCCTTTCGGCCCTGCACGAAGCCGGCCTGATCCACGGCGGCATTGCCCCCGAAACCCTGTTTGTGGGGCGGGACGGCCGCCTGCGCTTTGGCGGTTTTGCCCAGCCCGAACTGCGGGCCGCCCGCGGCGCCCTGAAACCCCAGTTGTTCCCCGGCTATGCCGCCATTGAACAGTATGGGTTCGACGGCAAGATCGGCCCCCACACCGACGTGTACGGCTTTGCCGCGCTGGTGTACCGGGTGCTCACCGGTCAGGCGCCTACCGACGCCAAAACCCGGGTGGGCAACGATCTGTTTGTGCTGCCCGCTTCGCTGCAAAACAAAATTCCCGCCTATGCGGCCGACGCGTTGACCAACGCCCTGCAGTTGATGCCCGACGCCCGCACCGCCACGGCCGAACGGTTCCGGGAAGAATTCACGGCCGCGCCCAACGTGACCGAGGAAAAATACGCCCGGTTGGAAGACGAAGAAGCGGAAGAATCCAACGAACTGCAGTCCGGCCGCAAAAAGCGGGGCCGGGGCCTGCTATATACCGTCATCGCCATGCTCGTCACGCTGGTGGTGCTGGGCGGCCTGTTCGCCTTTTTGGATTTGCGCTGGCACCTGTTCGGCGTGCTGGGCAACGATACCACTTCTTCCACCCCCTCCATTCTGGTTATTTCCAGCGAAGAAACGCCGTCGGTCAACACCAGCAGCCAGCTTACCCGCAAGGTGGACACCTTTGTGGGCCAGTCGCTGGCGGCCTGCGAGCGCAATTACGGTTCTTATACCTTTAAGGTGAAATATAAGATCTATACCGAAGAATACGCCAAGGGTGTGATCGTGAGCCAGTCGCCCGAAGCGGGTACCGAATTCCCGCTGGAAAACGACGAAGTGCAGGAGATCACCGTGGTGGTCAGCCTGGGGTCCGGCCAGCTGCGGGTGCCCCAGGTAGAAGGCCTTACCTATGCCGAAGCCATGGAACGGCTGTGGGAAGCCGGCTTTGCGTATGAAAGCGTCACCAACAACACCGGCAACCCTGCCTATAACGGCATTGTGACCAAGATCTCCCCCAGCGCCGGCAGCACCTGCAACGTGTATGACGCCAAGATCGTGCTGTATGTGGAAGATCCTGTTACCAGCGAGCCGTTGATTTCGGAGCCGCCCTCCGGCAACAAAGAGGTGGAGTCGGTAGCCGACACGCCGTCGTCCCGCTGATCGCTTACATTATAACATAGCATCGCACAGGCCGTTTCGTTTGAGACGGCCTTGTGTATTTCACCATAACAAAAGGAGGGGAGCGCCGTGCGCAGACCGCTTGCTTTGGCCGGTTTCGCCATGTTGTGCGGCAGTTTGTTTTGCCTGCTGGCCGGGTTTGCCGCCGCCCGTTGGGGCCTGGCAGCTGCGGCGGTGTGCTTTGGCGCGGCCACCGTGTGCCATTGGCGCGCTCCCCGGGACCGGCGGTGGTCGGCCTGGCAGATCATGAGCTTTTTCGCCGGCGGCCTGCTGGGGCTCACTTTGCTGTTGAACGCCGCTTATGCGGTGCCGGCCCGGGCGCTGCACAACACCCAAACCACCCTGACCATGACGGTGTTGTGCCAAAGCGGTGATTACGATAACCTGCGCTATTACCGGGTGCAGGGGGAGGGGACAGGTCCTGCCGCCGGCATG
>CADBNN010000032.1 GCA_902796075.1 Oscillospiraceae bacterium
CGGTACAGGTAGTTGATATACACCGGCGCCGTGGTGGTGACGGTGCGCTTGTTTAACCGGTTGAGGGAATCATAATTGAAGGTTTCATAGCGGGTCGTGGACAATGTTGCCTGTGTAGGTAAATTGTCTGTTGCCATATAGTCGTATATAACCTTTTGCGTACGCCCGCCCGCTGTGTTGGCCATCTTGGTCACGTTGTTGAGCGCGTCATACCCGTATTCCGTGGCATAAATCCGGTCATTGCTGCCCCCGTCGCCGCTGCGGGTGGAAGCCTTTTGCCGGATCAGACGACCGATGCTGTCGTAGGTGTAATTATAGCATAGGTTAGCGTAATAATCAAGGTACTGTTTTGGGGTGCCGTTACTATCATACTTCCATGCGTATCTTTTGGTTCCGATGATGCGTTTTTCTATTAAAGCGCCTAAAGAATTGTACGTATACCCAACAGTGCTGCCACTTCCGTAGGTGACCTGTGACAGCCCGTTGTTTTGAGAATTGTAGGTATTGGTGGCTAACGTGTGACTGCCGGCGGTAGTAGTTAAAGGATTGCCAAAGGTATCATAGGTAAATCCATACACTGTGTTGATGTTGTTGTCGATAGAAGTCAACTGCCGTTTGGTATTATAGTCATAGTACACGGACGTTATGGCCATGGGGGTGTTCATACCCGTTAATTGGTGCGCGCTGTTGTAGAAATAATCGGTTCTAATGGTGTTGGCATCTTCCGTTCGGGTCAGCAAACCGGTTGTGGTATTGTAGAGAAAATCGGTTTTATATCCGTTTTCGTCCTGTACGGCGTCCAAATACGCCCCGTTTGCCGTATAGGTGGCCGTGGTGCGAATGGTCATGGATTGGGAGGGATTTTGCACATCCAGTTGAGTGGGCAATCCCTTGCTGTTATACGTATAGTTGTAGGCAACCCCCCGCTGGCTGGTGGCCTTGGTGAGGTTGTGCTTCCCATCATAGGTATACGTGAAGGCGTTTCCGTTTACATCGGTTTCACGGATCAAATCGGTGTTGGTGTATTCCAGCGAAGACTGATTCTGCGCGTTTTGCGCCACGTTCACCATATTGCCGTCGCTATCGTAGGTATAGGTTTGGGCCACGTCTTTGATGAGTTGGATATTGTCAAAGTAGGCGGTGTTGGCTTCGCAATAATATCTCACTCGCACCCGAATCTGGGAAGGCGTTTTGTTGGCGGACGTGCCGTCGGACAGGTCAAACGCTTTGCAGGTATACTGCCAGTCGGAAACGGCGCAGTTGAATTCAGCAGGGTTTTTGGCTTTGATGGTTCCATCCGTAAAAATTACATCTATGGAGATTTTGAATTTGCGATCACCGCTGAAATCGGTGATGGCCAGCGAATCAGCCTTTGCCCAACCGCTGACAATATAGGTATCGGTTTCGCTGCCGCTGACGGGCACCAACTGCACGATCTCTTTCTTCAGCGAGGGCTTGCCCACAATCTTCATGGCACGGCTGCCATTTTGGCAGGTGGTGGTGCTGACAGTGTCGGAAGATTCCAGGTTACTGCCTGTCCAGGAGACAGGCAGATTGCCGGACACTCTTTCAAAGCTGCTGTTTTCCAGCAGGTTTACGTTGTGCTCCACGTCCGATTCTTCCACCTGCACGCCGTCAAAGTAGGCGGTGCCGGTGGCGTTGCGGATGCCGAGATTCAATCGGGTGTATGTAACGTCGGACGGTATGGTTACCGTAGTTGACAAGCGCACCCAACCGTTGTTAACAGCGGCATCGGTGGTACCCGTAATCATTTCGGCATATTGAGATATATTGTTGCCGCTTGATGTGATCGCATTGACGTTCAAACAAGCGCCGCAGTTTTTACCGTTGTCGGTACCGTTGGCGATCACAATATTACTTGTTTTAACGTAAACGGAAAACGTATAGGTATGGCCGGGCACCAGAACACTGGTAGAAAAATCTTGATACACGCGAGCGCGTCCGTCACCGGTTACGGCAGTAGAATTGAGTTTAATGGATTTTTTACCGTAATACTTCTGTGCAGTGGTGTATTCAAACGTATAGGTGCAGGGCTCCACCCATTGGGCCGAGGTCCAGTTTTCGGAAACCTCGCCGCCCCCATTGATGGCCAGATTGACCGTGTTTTTTGCCAGCGATCCGGCGTTAACCACACGATTGAGTTTGTTGATATTGCTGGCGGAATCGTTCAGCATGCCGGTGGTGTATTCCGCCGTAGTGGCGCCGATTTCTTTTCCGTTAGTTTTGGCCTGCTGGCTGATGGTACGCCCCCAGTTGTCAAATTGATAGGTGGTAATTACGTCGTCAGAGTTGTTTATTGTGCCATCGGCACCAGCGGTACGGATCACGGTGGTGTTGTAAGATGCCCGGCTAAACTTAATTGCCTGCTCGGCCGTATTATTAGCACCGTATTCCAGCAGCTGCGAAACCCGCTTGCCTTTGCTAGCCTCGGTATAGGTAATATTCAACTTGCTTCCATCGACCGATGGACCGAAAGGCCGTAGGTTTTGCATAGATGGGCGCAGTATTCCACAGCAACGTCAAACGCTTTGCGGTAATAGGTTTTATCCTTTAATCCGTCTTCACAAATCTCAAATTGAATGTGTGGCGGATCGTAATTATAACTTCCTTTGCGTCCGCTGCCAACGCCCCAGCAGCATATGTTCAATGGCAGGATTTCGGCAACACGCACATTTTTGTTTTTATCATATCCGATAAACGCATGCACGCATACCGTTTGGCCGCCCGGTTTCGCAACGTTCCAGTGATGTAATGCCCACCATCACCAACTAATGTGGTGGACTTAACACGAAAAGGTCGTGAGACCGTTCCACTCAACAGATAGATATCCGTACTATTGGTGGCATGTAATGCGCAGTATTTGCCACGCTCCCCCTGCGGAAAACCATTTTAATGGTAGGGAAAACATCAGGCGACTGTTTGCTTTACAGTCTCATGGGACTCCCACCCCCGCGCCTTCATTGTGGCCCGGCTGCGAATTACAGAAGTATCATTATCATCGAACCTGTCATTGCCCAGAAAGGAGCAACCTCTCTTTTACAGCACTGGATTCTCGCACAAGCGTACATGCTGTTTGGCTATCAGTTCGAATAACGTACCTGATGCTTTGTTTATTCAATTTTCAAGGGACAGCGAAGAGGCTGTCCCAAATGGGATAGTTTATCAGTCCCTTCATCTTCTTTGGACAAAGGGGTGTCAAAAGTAAAGGTGTCTTCGGAAAATAGTTGAAAAATTTTTCGCGCGAAAAATCCCGACCATTTCTGATCGGGATTGAGACTCATGTTTATTCTTTTTTCCACTCGAAATATCGCTTCCGTACAAAGGCAATATCGGCTTCTGCATCGGATTTGATGTATAAGCTCTTTCTTTTATATATTCCTTTTATTTTCTCGGCGTACTCCAGCTCACTGTCACTCTTTTTGTACGGTGCTTTAATTAAGTCAATACCGGCTGAAGAGCACAAATGTTTTTTTACTCGCTCAATCTTTTCACCATATATATGAGCCTCCATTGCGAACATTTCTTCCGGAATAAGCACCTCAATAGGGATGCCGATCAACTTTTCGTCATTTAGAACCGCTCTCAGTCCTCTTTGCTTAGCATAGTATGAAATGATCAACTGAGGAAAAACCGTCTGATATTCCTTTTCGCAGGCAGGGCAAATCTTGTGTTCAAGCGTCCTGTCGGACACCTTTGCTTTACACAAATGACCGTAGCGGCATTTCCACCAGTAACTATGCATAGAAAAGCGTGATACTCTGGATGGAGAAATCAGATTCTTATCATAATCCCACTCCGCCATCAATTCCGGATCTGTTGTTGCCAGATCGTTATATCCCGGTAAAACGCTTCGATCAGCACAGACGGGACAAATAGAGCCGTGAACTCTTGAGTGAACAACCGCTTTCCATTCATACCCGCAGGTATGACACTTCCACCACACATTCAGTCGTGATTTTTCGTTGACTTGATCCGGCTCAAGCGGATAATTGCGTTCTGACCATTCTTTCGATAGTTCCAATTGCGTTGTTACCAAGTCATTGAAACCTTTCAGCAATTCAATTCCGCTGCAATACGGGCATTTGCTTCCGTAAGATCTTGTAGATATGAGTGCGGCCCATTCGTGACCAAGTTTGCACTTCCACCATACCTTTTTATTCGAAAACGCAGTGACCATATTCGGAGTTAACGGAAGATTACGATCAGACCACTCGGCGGCAACATCCGGGCATATACTCGCCAAGTCATTGAATCCTTCCAATATCTTATTATGAGAGCAGTAAGGGCAACTACTGCCGTAGGCACGGTTTTTGATGACTGCCTCCCATTCGTGACCGAACTTGTCTCGCCATATCGCTTTTTTATGAGAGGCCCAGCGAACTTCTGTCGGCTTCAACGTATTTTTAGGAGACCATTCTTTTACTAACTCCGGTCGTTTTGATGCAAGATCGTTATAACCGGGAAGAACTCTCATTCCGGCGCAATATGGGCATCTTTCGCCGGACGATCTGCTTTTTGCACTTGATCTCCATTCGTGACCGCAGGAACCTTTCCACCAATACAGTTTCTTTGAACCGTAAGTTATTTGAGCAGGGGTAAGAGGTGCGTTTTTATCTGACCACTCACAAATCAATTCAGGATGTACTGATGCAAAGCTGTTATTCATATCCCGTTCCGCCTTTCTGATTTCAAAGCAATTATACTGTTTTTGAAGGGACAGCGGTAGTATGCGATTGGTTGAGAGAAAACGAAAAAAGGCCCTGAGAAATCAAGCATTCTCAAGGCCTTTTGGGTTAAAATATGCGATTTTTCCGGCTCTGCACGTTTTTCTGCATCGTTTGTAGTACGCGTGTAGTACTTTTGTAGTAAATCGGGCTTTCTAACCCGAAATTCTATGAGAGACATGCGTACTACAATTTAAGCGATTTTAGTACAATTTTGCACCTGCCGGGATGTGGGGATCGACCATCAGCAGATGGAGTTTTTCCTCTTCCCCTTCCTTGTGGGTGGCCGAAAGCAGCATGCCGCAGGATTCGATGCCCATCATGGCGCGGGGCGGCAGGTTGACGATGGCAATAAGCGTTTTGCCCACCAGTTCTTCCGGCTCGTAATAGGCGTGAATGCCGCTTAAAATGGTGCGATTCGTGCCGGTGCCGTCGTCGAGAGTAAACTTCAACAGTTTCTTGGACTTCGGCACGGCTTCGCATTCAAGTACTTTCACCGCCCTGAAATCGCTCTTGGAGAAGGTCTCAAAATCGACGAAATCCGCAAACAACGGCTCGATTTGTACGTTTGAAAAATCGGGTTTCTCCGCCGAAATGGTCGGAGCACCTTCAATTACGGGAGCCGCTTCTGCAGGCTTTTCCGATGTATCGGATTGTCCCTCTTTTTCCTCCGAACCGGTCTTCATGGACTTCATAGTCGGGAACAGCAGCACGTCCCGAATGGCGGCCGAATCGGTGAGCAGCATGCACATGCGGTCGATGCCGAAACCGATGCCCCCGGTGGGCGGCATGCCGATCTCCAGCGCGTTGAGGAAGTCTTCATCCGTATGGTTGGCTTCCTCGTCCCCCTGGGCCAGCAGGGCTTCCTGCGCCTTAAAACGCTCCCGCTGGTCGATGGGATCGTTCAATTCGGAATAGGCGTTGGCCATTTCCCAGCCGTTCATAAAAAATTCAAACCGCTCCACATAATCCGGGTTGCCGGGTTTTTTCTTGGTGAGGGGCGAAATTTCGATGGGATGGTCCATCACAAAGGTGGGCTGGATCAGGTGGGCTTCCACGTATTCTTCAAAGAACAAATTGAGGATATCGCCCTTTTTGTGGCGGGGTTCGTAATGCAGGTTGTGGGCGTCGGCCGCCGCTTTGGCCTGTTCGTCGGTGGTGATGGCGGCAAAATTCACCCCGGCGTATTGCTTGACCGCGTCTACCATGGTGATGCGGGCAAAGGGCTTGCTCAGGTCCATTTGCACCCCGTTATAGGTGATTTGGGTGGTGCCCAGCACCTCTTGCGCCACATGGCGATACAGCGCCTCGGTCAGGTCCATCATGCCGTGGTAATCGGTGTAGGCCTGATACAGTTCCATCAGGGTAAATTCGGGATTGTGGCGGGTATCCACCCCTTCGTTGCGGAACACCCGGCCGATCTCATACACCCGCTCCAGGCCGCCCACGATGAGCCGCTTAAGATACAGTTCCAGCGAAATGCGCAGCTTAAAATCTTCGTCCAGCGCGTTGGAATGGGTTTCAAAAGGACGGGCCGCCGCGCCGCCGGCGTTGGCCACCAGCATGGGGGTTTCCACCTCCATAAAGCCCTGGCTGTCTAAATACCGGCGAATGGCGCTGAGGATCTTGGAACGCTTGATAAAGGTGCTTTTGGTTTCGGGATTCATGATCAGGTCTACATACCGCTGGCGATAGCGCAGGTCGGTATTGGTGAGACCGTGGAATTTTTCGGGCAGCACCTGCAGGCTTTTAGACAGCAGCGTAACCGTTTCGGCGTGCACCGATACTTCGCCCGTTTTGGTTTTGAACACGGTGCCGGTCACGCCCACGATGTCGCCCACGTCCAGCTTTTTAAAAGCGGCGTAAGGCTCGTCGCCCAGCGCATCCCGGGCCACGTAACACTGCAGGGTGCCTTGCAGGTCCTGCACATGGCAGAAGGACGCCTTGCCCATGACCCGTTTGGACATGATCCGCCCGGCGATGCTGACCGGTTTGCCTTCCAGCGTGCTGAATTGCTGTTTGACGGCTTCGGAATGATGGGTCTGTTCAAAGCGTGTGATCTCAAACGGATCTTGCCCGGCCGCGGTGAGAGCGGCCAGTTTTTCGCGCCGCACCCGCAGGATCTCGTTCAGATCCTGCCCGGTCTGAGGCGCCTGGGTTGTTTCTGCCATAATGTTCCTCCTGTTTATTGCTGGGTGTTCTTCATGATCTCCAGCACTTTATACTTGACCATGCCGCCGGGGGTTTCCACTTCTACCGTTTTGCCCTGGGCACAGCCCAGCAGCGCACGCCCCACGGGGGAATCGTCTGAAATTTTGCCCTTGCGGGGATCGGCTTCGGCCGAACCCACGATCTGATACACGGTTTCTTCTTTGTAAGTCATATCCCGCACACGGATGGTGGAACCCACGTGCACTTTGTCGCCGCTGATCTCTTCGTCGGAGATGATCTTAACGTTTTTGAGCATCGCTTCCAGGTCGGCGATGCGGGCTTCGATTTTAGCCTGTTCGTTTTTGGCTTCGTCGTATTCGCTGTTTTCCGACAGGTCGCCGAAGGACAGCGCCACTTTGATTTTTTCCGAGATCTCTTTGCGTTTAACAGTGCGCAGTTGATCCAGTTCTTCCTGATATTTTGCCAAGCCCTCCTGGGTGAGCATGACTTGTTTGTTTGCCATGGTACAGATACCTTCCTTTCGGTAACGGCGGCAATACACACCTGTTACATTATAAAAGTTATTATATGCAAAAACAGCCGGTATGTCAAGCCCCATCCCGGGCGGCGAGACTGTTTTTTGCAAAAACAGGGACCCGGCCCGCCGCCTGCATGAGCGCCGGCGGATGATAAGCGGCAAACACCCCCGCCGTAACACACACAGGATCCCATGCCGCCAACGCGGGCCGGGCGGCCCACCGGGGCACAAACAGTTCTGCCGGGCCGGGCCAGCCGGACCTGTCCGGCGCCGCCGCCGGAACCCCCGCAGGCACAGGCAGGCCGCCGAGACCGTAGGGGGCCAAAACAAGGTCGCACACGGGCAAAGGGCCCGGTTCCGCCAGGGTGAGCAGCGCCCCCCATTGCCGTCGGATATAGGTTTGGCAGGCGGCGTACCGGTCGGGCCGGTCGGTGATCACCGTTACGTCGGCGCACACCGCCGCCAGTTCGGCCGCCACCCCGGCGCATTCGCCCGCCGGATCCACCAGCACAGCGGCGGTGCGCCGCCGGCGGGCCAGCCGTTTCAAATCGGCCAGGCAGGCGTTCACCCCCAGCCGCCGGGCGTATTCCGCCACCAGCCGCCGGTTGCCGGCCTCGCCCCCCGGCCAGTTGCGGGCGGTCACGATCACACGATCTTCTTGCACCGGCAGAACGCCGCCTGCCGGGGCGCGGCCCGGCCATTCCACCCGCACCGCTTCAAAGGGCCCCACCCGGCAGGGGATCACCCGGGGCGGAATATGGCCCCGCCGGGCCCGCCGCCGCGCCCAAAAGGATCCTGCCGGGGGGCAGGTCGCGGCTAAAATCAACATAAGCGTCCCTCCGTTTTTCACAAATTATTTTGTATTTTTTGGTTAAAAGTCTTGCAAAGCCGGTCAAAATATACTATAATTTCATGTGGCTCGCTCGCCGGGCACGGGAACCGGGTTCCCTTCTTATTGTTGTTATGGAAACATTTGCATTATATTTTGGAGGGTTTCTCACTATGAACGCACTGAACAAAAAAACCATTGAGGATATTGACG
>CADBNN010000033.1 GCA_902796075.1 Oscillospiraceae bacterium
GAGGAAAGCGGACGACACATCAAGTCTTTTTGCCATATCACGAAGGATCTCACCACTGTCTATTCGCAGCTTTCTCAAAAACTTTCCAACACTTGTAATCATGTTCATTTCCTCCTTAATCTTGTTGGGTCATAATGAGTATAGCACAACATATAGTGCTTGTCAACCTTTTTAGGTTAATTTTTTTCAAAAATGTGGTTTATTTCGATGTGGCTTATGTTTTGCATAAAATGCGCAGAAAAGAAAACGCATGGGATGGTTCCGTGTGATATGCCCACAGCATGCCGGCATATCACATAGAGCGAAACAAAAAATGTCGCGTTTGCCGCAAGGCAAACATATCACATCTCACGCAAGCGAGATATTTCGCTTCGCGCAGTTTCGGCGGCGATATCACTTGCAAAACTGTGGTTTTGTGGTACAATAAACAAAAACCGCCTGCGCAGCAAGGGAGGTCATCCGATGGAATACAGAAAATACGGCGACGCGGTGTATATCCGCATGGACCGGGGCGACGAGATCATCGCCTGTGTTTTGGCCGTGTGCCAAAAAGAAGGCATCCGGTCGGCCACGTTCAGCGGCATCGGCGGCTGCAGCGAAGCCCGCATTCAAACCTTTTTGCCGGCCACGCGCACCTTTGAGACCCGCACCCTGCGGGGCATGCTGGAACTGGCGTCCTTAACGGGCAACGTGATCACCGACGAGCAAGGCGCCCTGCACCACCACACCCACGCCGTTTTTGCCTATAAAGAAGGCGAAGCCCACTGCATGGCCGCGGGGCACATGCAGGCTGTCACGGTGCTGTATACGGCGGAAATCGAACTGCGGCCGGTGGCCGGCGGTGTGATACGCCGGCAATTTGACCCCCACACCGGCACCGGTTTTTGGCGATTTGACTGACGCCCGGCAGGGCATTTTGAGAAAGATGAGGGAACGACCGATGGAATATCGCAAACTGGGCAACACGGGCCTTACCGTGAGCGTGATCGGCATGGGCTGTGAAGGCATGACCGAGGAAAACTACGCAATGACGGGCAAACTGTTTGACGCGGCGCAGGCGCTGGGTGTGAATTACGTGGACCTGTACGCCTCCGACCCGGCGCTGCGGGCGGCGGTGGGCCGGGCGCTGCACGGCCGGCGGGACCGGTTCATCCTGCAGTCTCACATCGGATCGGTGTGGCAAAACGGTCAGTATCTGCGCACCCGGGATCTGCCCACGGTGAAAGCCGGGTTTGAAGAAATGATGACTTTGCTGGATACCGATTACATTGATGTGGGCATGATACACTATTGCGACGCCATGAGCGACTGGGAAACCATTGTGCAAAACGGCGTTTTGGATTATGCCAAACAGTTAAAAGCCGCCGGCCGCATCCGGCACATCGGGCTTTCCAGCCACAACCCGCTGGTGGCCGAACGGGCGGTGCGGGAAGGCGGCGTGGAAGTGCTGATGTTTTCGGTGAATCCCTGCTACGACCTGCAGCCCGCCAATGAAGACGTGGAAGAACTCTGGGCGGACAAAAACTATACCGGCCAACTCACCAATATGGACCCCGACCGCCAGCGGCTGTATGAAACCTGCCAGCGGCTGGGGGTGGGCATAACGGTGATGAAGGCCTTTGCCGGCGGCGAACTGCTGGGCAGCAACCAGATCGCCGGGGTGGCCCTTACGGTGGACCAGTGCATCGCCTACGCCCTGTCCCGCCCGGGGGTGGCGGTGGTGCTGGCGGGCGCCCATTCGGTAGAGGAGCTCAACCGCAGCGCCGCGTATTGCGACGCGTCCCCCGCCGACCGGGATTACGCCGCCGCGCTGGCCGCCTTTCCCCGGGTGAGCTGGGTGGGCCAGTGTATGTATTGCAGCCATTGCGCCCCCTGCCCCCAACGCATAGACGTGGCTTCGGTAACCAAATTTTACCATTTGGCCCGGGCGCAAAGCCGCCTGCCCGAAACGGTACGGGAGCATTACGCCGCCCTTGCCGCCCACGCCGGCGACTGCGTGCAGTGCGGCGCCTGCGAGGGCCGGTGTCCCTTTGGGGTGGCCGTGCGTGAAAACATGGCCGCCGCCGCCCGCTTGTTTGGCTATTAAAACACGGTTTTTAACAAAAAAGAAAGGAAGAAACTGAAATGGCCGTACGACTCAACGAAAACGCCGCCGTGGTGGCCCGCATTCGGGAAGGCTTGCAGCAAAAAGGCGGTTATTGCCCCTGCCGGCTGGAGCGCACCCCCGACACCAAATGCATGTGCAAAGAATTTCGGGAGCAGATCGCCGACCCCGCGTTTGAAGGCTATTGCCACTGCATGCTGTATTACAAAAGCAAAGATTGACCAAACGCGCGCTCCAAACAGGGGCGCGCTTGCTGTTTTTTTGCCTATAAAACTTATTAAAGCAGTAGACTTTTAAGACAAACTGTGCTATACTGAACAAAGCGCCGGCGGAGTTGCTCCGCCGCTTTGTTGTAACCCGAAAAAAGGAGGCCGCTATATGCAAACCGTTGGCACTTTTTGGGCGCTGGTGCCGTCTTTGTTGACCATCGCCATCGCCCTGATCTCCAAAAACGTGAATTTGTCCCTCATCATCGGCATACTCACCGGTGTGCTGTTGTTTTGCGGGTTCGATCCCCTGCCCTCTCTCACCACGCTGGTGGAGGTGATACAAACCAACGTGACCGCCAATTTCGGCAATTTGCTGTTTGCGGTGCTGTTGGGCATGTTTATTTGGCTCATCACCCATTCCGGCGCTTCGGAACAATACGGCCGGTGGGCCCAGCGGCGCATCAAAACCCGGCGGGCGGCCCAGTTTTCCACCTTCTTTTTCGGCATTTTGATTTTTGTGGACGATTACTTTAACTGCCTTTCGGTGGGCACGGTCATGCGGCCGCTCACCGACCGGATGAAGATATCCCGGGAAAAACTGGCCTACATTATCGATACCACCGCCGCGCCGGTGTGCATTCTGGCGCCCGTTTCCAGCTGGGCGGCCGGGGTGACGTCCAGCCTGCCCAAGGACGTGCGTATCGACGGCTTTCAACTGTTTTTAAAAACCATTTTCACCAACTATTACGCGGTGTTTTCACTCATCATGGTGTTCATGCTCATTTTGCTCAACCTGGATTTCGGCAAAATGCGCCGGTATGAAGCCGAAGCCATGGCCGCCCCGCCCCGGCAGGAGGCCAGCGAAACCGCCCCCGCGGGCGACGCCCCCCGGGGCAAGGCCAAAGTGATAGACCTGATTTTGCCCATTGTGTTTTTGATCGTTACCACCGTGTTCTTCATGGCCTACACCGGCGGCATCACCAAGGGCGTGGGGCTGATAGACGCCTTTGCCAACTGCGACGCCATCACCGCCTGCTGCATCGGCACCTTTTTGTCCGACCTGCTGTTGCTGGTGCTGTATGTGCCCCGCAAGATCTTTTCCTTCAAACAATACATGGAAGCCCTGGTGGAAGGGTTCCGTTACATGGCGCCCGCCATGCTGCTGCTTAGCCTGGCCTGGACCATCGGCGGCATTTGCGGCGGCGATTATTTGAACGCCGGCGCCTACATTGCCGGGGTGGTGGACCGCTTTAACGTACCCCTTATGATGATGCCGGTGCTGTTCTTTGTGGCTTCGGTACTGCTGTCCTTTGCCACGGGCACCTCCTGGGGCACCTTTATGATCCTGATCCCCATGGAGATCGCCGTGTTTTCGGGCATCGAATCCGGCCTGCTGGTGCTCACCACCGCCGCCGTGCTGGGCGGCAGTGTGTGCGGCGACCACCTTTCCCCCATTTCAGACACCACCATTTTAAGCTCTACCGGCGCCGGATGCGAACACATCCGCCACGTCAATTCCCAACTGCCCTACGGCATCACCGCGGCGGCGCTGGCCCTGGGGGCCTATGTGCTGGCCGGGCTTACGGGCAGCAGTTGGTTGGGACTGGCGGTGGGGGCCGGCGCCCTCATCGGTTTGCTTATCGTGTTAAAACTCATTTCATCCCGCCGGGCAGCGTCCGCTCTGCGTCAGGCGGGTTGACAAGTCGCCTGCCGGCATGGTATGATTATTCTGTCAAAAAGGAGACCTTGTTATGCACCCTATGATCTATGCCGATAACGCCGCCACCACCTCTCTATCCCCGGCGGTTTTGGAAAAAATGACCCCCTATCTCACCCAGTATTACGGCAACCCTTCCAGCCTGTATTCTTTCAGCGACGCCCCCCAAAAAGCGGTGGCCCGCGCCCGGGAGCAGGTGGCCGCCGTGCTGGGCGCCCAACCCAACGAGATCTACTTCACCTCCGGCGGCAGTGAATCCGACAACTGGGCCCTTAAAGGCATGGCCCAGGCCCTGCGCCGCAAAGGCAAAACCCACATTATCACCTCCGCCTTTGAACACCACGCGGTGCTGCACACGGTGAACGCCCTGCAAAAGCAAGGCTTTGCCGTTACCCTGCTGCCCGTGCACGAAAACGGGCTGGTGCGGCCGGACGAACTGGCCGCCGCCCTGCGGGAGGATACGGGATTGGTGAGCATTATGCTGGCCAATAACGAGATCGGCACCATACAGCCCATCAAAGAACTGGCCGCCGTTGCCAAGGCCCACGGGGCGGTGTTTCACACCGACGCGGTGCAGGCGGTGGGCCACATTCCCGTGAACGTAGCCGAACTGGGCGTGGACATGCTTTCCCTTTCGGCCCACAAATTCCACGGGCCCAAAGGGGTGGGCGCGCTGTATGTGCGCCGGGGCGTGGTGCCGGATATTCTGATAGACGGCGGCGCCCAGGAACGGGGTCGCCGGGCCGGCACCGAAAACGTGGCCGGCATTGTGGGTCTGGGCGAGGCCATCACCCTGGCCGCCGCCAACATGGACCAAATCGCCCCCAAACTGCGGGAACTGCGGGATTATTTTATCGACCACGCTTTGTCCATTCCCCGTTCGCGGGTGAACGGCGACCGGGTACACCGCCTGCCGGGCAACGTGAACATGTGCTTTGAAGGCATTGAAGGGGAATCGCTGCTGCTGCTGTTGGATCTGCAGGGCATTTGCGCTTCGTCCGGTTCGGCCTGCACCTCCGGTTCGCTGGACCCCAGCCACGTGCTGTTGGCCATCGGCCTGCCCCACGAAGTGGCCCACGGGTCGCTGCGGCTGTCCTTCGGGGATGAGACCACGATGGAAGACGTGCAGTATATTCTGGAAAAACTCGGCCCCATTGTGGAGCGTCTGCGGGCCATGTCCCCCCTGTGGGAACGCATTCAAAATGAAAACCGCTGAAAGCGGCCGGTATAAAAAGGAGAGACTGTTATGTATACCGAACAAGTTATGGACCATTTCACCAATCCCCGCAACGTGGGTGAGATCCCCGACGCCGACGGCGTGGGCGAAGTGGGCAACGCCAAATGCGGCGATATTATGAAAATGTACATTAAGGTGAAAGACGGCGTGATCACCGACGTGAAATTCAAAACCTACGGCTGCGGTTCGGCCATTGCCACCAGCTCCATCGCCACCGAAATGATCAAGGGCCACACGCTGGAAGAAGCCCTCACCCTGTCTAACCAGGCGGTGGTGGAAGCGCTGGGCGGTCTGCCCGCCCACAAGATCCACTGTTCGGTGCTGGCGGAAGAATCCATTAAAGCGGCCATTGCCGACTATTACAAGCGGCAGGGCATCGATCCCGGTCCCCTGGTGGGCCAACAAAGCGACTGCGCTCACTGCTGTGAAGCGTAACGGTAAGGCTTGCGTTTTGTTAGGCGCAAGCCTTTTGGCTTGTTAAGGAGGCGCGCACCGTGACGGCAAAACAACGGTGGGAAAACTATTGGTATCACTATAAATGGCACACGGTCATCGCCCTGTTTTTGGTGTTCACACTGGCGGTGGGCATTACCCAGTGCGCCCTGCGGCCCCGGTATGACCAAAACGCCGTGCTGTATTGCGACCGGGTGATAAGCGACCGGGCCAGCGAAGCCCTGGCCGAAGCCCTCAGCCGCCGCATTGCCGACAGCGACGGGGACGGTACCCCCCGGTTTGAAGTGTATAACGTGGCCTATTCGTCCCAATCCAAAGTGCAGCAAACCGACTTTGCCAACGCCCAAAAGATCATGGCGCTGGTCAGTTCGGCCGATTACGTACTGTATATTGTGGACAGCTACGGTTACGACCGGCTGATGCTGGACGATAATATGCAGCTGTTTGAAGCCTGCGGCCTGCCCCACAAAGAGGGCACCGCCTGGAACTGGCAGGGCAGCCCCTTGCAGGCCGAACTGGCCGGGGCGGGCTTGCCGGAAGAACTGTTTTTTTGCGTGCGCAAGGTGGCGGGCACCGCCGCCGAACGCAATGCCGACGCCGCCGGCCGGGCCCAACAGGCGCTGGCGCTGATAAACGCCCTGATGGCGGAATAAAACGATGCGGAGGACTTTTGGTATGAAACGATGGCGTGTTTTGTTGTGGATCACGGTGCTGGCATTGGTGCTGGGCGCCCTGCCGGCGGCCGCCCAAACGCCTTATTACGGCGACGGCAATACCGACGCGGCCGTGAACGCTTCCGACGCTTTGCTGGCGCTGCAGGTGGCGGTGGACAAGCAAACGGTTGACTGGCGGCAGTTTGTGCGGCTGGACGTGGATGAAAACGGCATACTCAACGCGGTGGACGCGTTGCTGATTTTGCGTTACGCCGTGGGGCTGATCGACGCTTTTCCCGCCGACCACGCGGGGCAGCAGCCCGCCTTTGACCAGCAAAACTTCACGCTGGTGTACCCGGCCCAAAGCGAAACGCTGGCCGCCCAGGCCGCGCGCATTGCCGGGGTGATGGAAACCCTGTACGGCTATGCGCCCGCCTGCGTGGCCGATACCGAAGCCCCGGCCGACGGGTGCGAAATATTGCTGGGGGACGTGGACCGGCCGGCAGCCTGGCGCGCCCTGCACAACACCGAGCCCGACGCCTGGCGCATTGCGACAGACGAACAATCCATTATTCTGTGCGGCCACACCGAAGAAGCCGTTACCCAGTCGGTCACCGCCTTTTTGCAGGGTGCCGTGGGCCGGCTGACTGAAGCGGAACCCGCCCTGGCGGCCCGGGGAGAATACATTCCCCGGTCGGAATTGCTGGCGCCTCTGCCAAACGGCGGCGCCGGCCGGCGCAACCCACGGCTGATACAGACCTTGTATGAAACCGAAGACGTGGTGATCGCCGAGATCGTGCCCACCGAAGACGGCTACGGCGTTTCGCCCGACGGCCGGGGCGACAGCACCGCCGGCATTCAGCGGGCGCTGGACGATTGCGCCCTGCTGGGAGGCGGCACCGTGTTTTTGCCCGCCGGCCGGTATAACCTGACCGGTTCCCTCACCATCCCGCCGCGGGTGGTGCTGCGGGGCGACTGGCAGGACCCCGACCTGGGCGGCGACTACGGCACCGTGCTGCAGGTATACGCGCCCCCGGCGGACGACGAGCTTTCGGGCCTGCTCATGCTGGGCGGCAGCGGCGGCGCGGTGGGCCTCACCGTGTACTATCCCGAACAGTCTTTGTATGAAATAAAGCCCTATCCCTTCACCTTTTACACCAACGGGCTGGGCGACAACTATATGCTTTCCACCGTGAAAAACTGCACGGTCATCAACGGCTACCGGGGCATTGGCGCCTGCTGTTTAAACGAACGCCTGCCCGCCCACGAACAGTTAACGGTGGAAAACTTCAAAGGCACCTTTTTGAAAACCGCGGCTTTGGTGTATAACCAGGCGGACGTGGGCACCTGGCAGGGCATGACGGTGGACACCCGCTTTTGGGCCCACCCCGGCGCCGGCGTGGTGGCGCCCCCCGAAAAGGCGCTTAACGCCTACACCCGCTTGCACACGGTAGGGCTTACGCTGGGCGATCTGGAATGGACCGAATTTATCGATCTGTCTGTGAACAACTGCGCCACAGGGGTACAGATCGTGCACGGCCGGCGCATTGAATTTGCGGGGTCGCTGTATCAGTGCACCATTACCAACTGCAACGTGGGGCTGCTGGTAGACAGTTTGGATACCCGCTGGGGCATGGTGATCGCCAACAGCACCATTCAGGGCGGCATTGTAAACAATACCGGCGGTTTGGTGAAAATGTGCAACACCCGGGTTTCCGGGGGCGCCCGCGGCAGCGTGACCGCCGACGGCACCGACCTTTCTTCTTATCGCATCGATACCGCCCGCCGTTATGTGAAGCCGGCGGCCAAACTCACGGTGGTGCGGCTCACCGCCACGGCCGGCAACGCGGCCGCTATTTTGCAGGCGGCGCTGGATGCGGCGGGCGAAGCCGGCGGCGGCGTGGTATACGTACCCGCCGGGCAATATACCTTTACTTCTCCCATCACCGTGCCGGCGGGGGTGGAACTGCGGGGCAACGCGGGCGCCGCCACCCGGGGCTTCGGGGGCAACGCCACGGGCACCGTGTTTAACGTGCGCTACGGCGACGGCGAACGCTTTGACGCCGATACCGACCCCGCCTTTATCACCCTGGCCGGGAAGGCGGCGGGGCTCAACGGGGTGCGCATTTTGTACGGCAACAACGGCCCCAAAAACGACGACCTGAACACCACCTACGCGGTGCGGGGCACGGCGCCCGACGTGTATGTGGTCAACTGCTGCATCACCGCCGCCGGTTACGGCGTGGATATGCGCGGGTGCGACCGGCACTTTATCAAAAAAGTCACGGCCTGCTGTTATTTCAACACCTTCCGCCTGGGCGGCACCGACGGCGTGCTGAGCGGCTGCCTGCAAAACGGCACCGTGCTGGTGCGCACCGGGGAACGCAGCCGGTATGACTGGATAGACGAATCGGCCATTTTCACCGACCTGATCGACCCCATTCTGCGCCAAAACGCCCGGCTCATCATAGTGGAAAACGCCACCCGGCAGGTGATCTACAACACCTTCTGCTACGGCTGCGCCACCCTGATCACCTCGGTAAACAGCGCCGATACCCTGGCGGTGAACGTGGGATCGGATAATTTAGGCGCCAACAAGCCTCAAGTACATCTGGACGGCGGCAGCATGACGGTGATCAACGCCATGCGCTACAACGGCATATCGTACACCCGGCAAAGCGGCCGGCTGGCCCTGTTCAACCGGCTTACCATCAACAATAAAAACGAAGACACCTGGATCGTGTGGGAGTGATCGGTATGAAGGATTTTCAGGCGCTCAACCGGGCCGTGCTGCGGCGGCAGGCCGGCGGCAAAACCATTTTTCAGCCCCGCATCGACTGTTGGTATGACGACCGGGCTTACCGGGGCGAGCCCCTGCCGGCGGGCTATGAAGGGCTCACCCGCACCCAACTGTATGAAAAACTGCAGGTTTCGGCCCGGCTGTATGAATTCAACGCCTGCCTGGAGGTGCATTATCCCCCCGAGGTGAAGCAATACACCCGCCGGCCGGACGACCGCCACACCGAGCACGTGATCGAAACCCCCTGCGGCACCACCCGGGCGGTGTACGCTTCCAACACCAGCAACCCGGGCCAGATGCCGGTGAAGTGGTGGATAGAAAACGACGACGACCTGGCCGTGTGGTCCTATTTGGCCGAAAGCGCCGCCTATTCCTTCAACATGCAAACCTATGACCGCCTGCAAAAGGAAATGGGTCATTTGGGCATTCCCACCATGTTTATTGAACGGCCCAACATGCAATACATGCTGGTAAACGCCGCCGGGGTGGAAAACACCTATTACCTGCAGGCCGATTATCCCGACGAGCTGGAAGCCTTTTTTGCCAGCCTGAGCCGCGGGCAGGAAAAAATGCTGCAAACGGTGGCCGCATGCCCCATTGAATGCATCAATTACGGCGACAACCTGCATTGCCGCATTTTGCCCCCTTATTTGTTTGAAAAATATATTATTCCGGAATATCAGAAACGGGGCGAAATTTTGCACCGGGCGGGCAAATTCATCCATTCCCATTGGGACGGCGACGTGGCCGGCTTTTTGCCCTATGCCCGCCGGTGCGCCCTGGACGGCATTGAGGCCATTACCCCCCTGCCCCAGGGAGACGTGACGGTGGAACAGGTGAAGGCCGCTTTGGGCGACGAGGTATTTTTGATCGACGGTCTGGCCGCCCTGCTGTTTTCAGACGTGTATCCCCTGGCCGACCTGAAGGCCCAAACCCAGCAGGTGCTGCATTTGTTTGAAGGCCAGCTGGTGCTGGGCATTTCGGACGAATTTCCTTCCGACGGCAACCTGGACCGGATCTTGACCGTGCGGGATATGGTGGAAGACTTTAACGCCACGCGGTAACAAACAATAAAGCAAACAAGGCTGACCACATCACGCGGTCAGCCTTGTTTTTACGCAATCAGCGAGGGGATCGATTCTCACAACTGTTGGCCGGCGTCGTCGGCCACGGGCAGCAGGGCAATTTCCAAATTGCCGTTTTTCATGCGCAGTTCGTCCAGCAGCGCCTTTTCTTCGGCCGGATTTTTCAGCCGCACTTTATAAGACAGCCGGAACATAGACCCCATGCCGGTGGTTTTTACTCCCATGCTTTCTACCGAGCGCAAATAGCGGGCAAAGGTGTCGGCAAACACGTCGCGGTAGGCCAGCGATTCGGGAATGGTCACCCGCAGCAGCAGTTCCGGGTGGGGGTCTTTGTGTTCAAAAATGGGCAGCAGCGATACCAAAAAGTACAACAGCGCCAGCCCCAGCAGCATAAGCACCCCGTAGGCCACATAGCCCATGCCGAAGGCGATGCCCGCCCCCATGGCGATGAGAATGGCCGCGATCTCGTCGGCACTGCCGGGGGCCGAACGGAACCGGATGAGGGCAAAGGCGCCCCCTACCGCCACGCCGGCGCCGATGTTGCCGCTGACGAAGGTGATGACCGACGCCACCACAAAGGGCAGCAGGGTGAGCACAATGAAAAACCGCTTGGCCGACCGGACCCGGAAGGACATGACCCAGGCAAACACCAGCCCCGCGGCCAGCGCCAGGCCGGCCATTAAAAAGAACTGGGAAGCGGTAACGGTGGCGGCATAAATGGTTTCAAACATAAGGCAAATCTCCTTTCAGGCGAAAAAACAATGCAACCATCAGGCGCTGCGGCGCAGGGCGGGCCCGTTTTCCATGCGGTAGGCGGTGCCGTATTTGGAAAAACTGGTTTTATAGATCTTGCCCTTGGCCAGCAAAGCCGTAAGCCACAAAGGCATGGCCTGCTGCACCTTGATTTCCAGCACCGCCCAGCCCCCGGGCAGCAGCGGCGTGCCCTCCATGGGCAGGCGCAGGTCCAGCCGGTCGGTGCGGTAGCGGGGGTTGGCGTCAATGGTCAGGCGCAGGTCGCCGCCGGGCTCTTCATAGGCCGTGCGGTCATACATGATCAGGCACGCGGGGGCCAGTTCGCCGTAAAAATCTCGAAAATAGGCCAGTTCCCGGTCTATCTGGGCGTCGTCGCTCAGCCGGTCTTGCCCGGCAAAAAAAGCCCGCACCCCGTCCAGCGTGGCCGCCGCCCGGCGTTTATACACCACGCCTTCGGCCTTGCGCTTTAATTCCAAAAACACGGGAGAGGCGTTGTCTGCCACACCGTAGGACCGCAAGCGGATTTTTTCCTTAAAACCGGGCTGTTCCAGCGACCGGTTGATCAGCCGGTGGTCGGGGGTGTCGTAATACAGCGATCCGATGGTGGTAAGGCCGTAGGCGTCCGGCTGCATGCGGCCCTGCAGGCCCTGCCGCAGCAAAGCGACCTGGGCGGGCGAAAGCAGATATTTCATTTCGACCCGCTGCATAACGGTAATGAGTTTTGGCGTGGCGTTCATAACGTCGCTCCCCTTTCGGTTTGGCTTTTACTGTGCTTATCTTACGCCGGCAACCTTAAAAAAACTTAAAAAGGCGCAAAAAAATTCCGCCTGCCGAAAAAAGCAGGCGGAACAGGGATTTATGACGCAAGCGGGCTGCGCCCCGGCGGGTCTACGCTTGCCAGGGAGGCAGGTCCACCCGGCGGCAGGCCAGCGCGGCGGTCACGGTTTCGGCCGTCAACTGGTCGGCCGGCAGCACAGCTTTAATATAGTACGCACCATACGGCAAAAACACATTGCAAGTTCCGTCTTTGTTTTGTTTGACCCAATACGTTGTATCGCCGATTTTTTGTTCGGTGCATTGCAAGTATGCAAAAAAGGTTTCATCGTATTTTGCAAACGAATAGCCAAACCAGCGAGTCTGTTTGCCGTCGGTCAATTCAAAGCCCACGTCCTCGCCCCACACGGTAACGCCGGCCACCCGCCAGCCGGACGGCACCACCGGCAGCAAATAAAACCGGTCGGCGGCCAGCATGGGCTGATAGCGTGGCTGGGCATACTGGAAGAAGGTGCGCTGGAAGGTATCGTGATCCATCTCTTCCCAGTCGGCCGGCGCTTGTTTAAGCCCCTGCACCCAGGTTTCATACGCTTCTAACGAAGGCAGCCATTTGACGTCCGGTTCACCGCCGGGTTGGGGCGCGGCAGGTTGTTCGGCCGAAAAGGCGCTGCGCTTGCCCACGGCGTATTGCAAAATTTCCAACGCGTCGGCGGCTTCTATCGTGCCGTTGCCGTTGGCGTCCCCCAGCCGCAGCGACGCGGGGTTATCCGCCGCCACAAACACACAAAGCGAAAGCGCCATGGCGACCGCCAACAAAACAGAGATCCATCGATTGGCATTCATAACCCTTCCCCCTTGACTTTATATATACATGTATAATATATGCCATTTCGCACTTTTTGTCAATCGTTCTGTTGACGTAGATAGAGAAGCACCGCCACCGGGCCGCAAAAAACCGCCGCTTACGGGTCACGCAAGCGGCGGTTCGGTTTTAAAGCAACGGGTTTACAGCGCGGCCAGGCGGGCTTTTAAGCCGTCCAGCTGCTCGCGCAGTTCGTGGGGCAGTTTGTCGCCGAATTTTTTGTAGTGTTCTTCAATTTCGGCCACTTCTTTTTCCCAAACGTCCTTTTTCACTTCCAGAATGCTGGCCAGGGTGGCTTGGTCAAAATCCAGCCCCGTCAGGTCGATGTCTTCGGCCTTGGGCACATAGCCGATGGGGGTTTCGTTGGCGTCTACCTTGCCTTCGCACCGGTCGATGATCCAGTTGAGCACGCGGCAGTTTTCGCCGTAGCCGGGCCACACAAAGTTGCCTTCATCGTCGGTACGGAACCAGTTGACGTTGAAGATCTTGGGGGCTTTGTCGCCCAGTTTTTCGCCCATATCCAGCCAATGCCGGAAGTAGTCGCCCATGTTGTAGCCGCAGAAGGGCAGCATGGCCATGGGGTCGCGGCGGGTAACGCCCACGGCGCCGGCCGCGGCGGCGGTGGTTTCAGACGCCATGGTGGAGCCCACGAACACGCCGTTTACCCAGTCCTTAGACTGGTAAACCAGCGGCGCGCACTTGGCGCGGCGGCCGCCGAACACAATGGCGGAAATGGGCACGCCGGCGCCCTTGTCAAATTCGGGCGAAATGCACGGGCAGTTGACCGCAGGCGCGGTGAAGCGGGAATTGGGATGGGCGCCGTAGGTGGATTTGTCCGCCTTGTTGAATTTGGAAGCGTCCCACTTGTCGCCCTTCCAGTCGATGGCGTTGGTGGGCAGATCTTTGCTGAGCCCTTCCCACCACACGGTGTTGTTATCTAAATTATGCAGCACGTTGGTGAAAATGGTGTTCTTTTTGGTGGAGGCCAGGGCGTTGAAGTTGGATTTTTCGTTGGTGCCGGGGGCCACGCCGAAAAAGCCGTTTTCCGGGTTGATGGCGTACAGCCGGCCGTCGGGCCCGATGCGCATCCAGGCAATGTCGTCGCCCACCGTCCACACCTTATAGCCTTTTTGCCTAAGATATTCGGGGGGGATGAGCATGGCCAGGTTGGTTTTGCCGCAGGCCGAGGGGAAGGCGGCGGCAATATATTTCACTTCGCCCTGGGGATTTTCCAGCCCCAGAATGAGCATGTGTTCGGCCATCCAGCCTTCTTTCCAGCCCTGATACGAGGCGATGCGCAGCGCAAAGCATTTTTTGCCCAGCAGCACGTTGCCGCCGTAGGCCGAATTGACCGAGATGATGGCGTTATCTTCCGGGAACTGGCAGATATACCGTTTTTCGGGGTCAACGTCGCACTTGGCGTGGAAGCCCCGCACCCAATCGTTGCTGTCGCCCAATACGTCCAGCACCTTTTGGCCCACGCGGGTCATAATGGCCATGTTGAGCACCACATAAATGGAATCGGTCAGTTCAACGCCGATCTTGGCCAGGGGCGAACCGATGGGGCCCATGGAAAAGGGGATCACATACATGGTGCGGCCTTTGTAGGAGTCCCGCGCGATGTCATACAGTTTTTTGTACATTTCGTCCGGATCGCACCAGTTGTTGGTGGGGCCGGCGTTTTCTTTGGTTTTAGAGCAAATGAAAGTCCGGTCTTCCACCCGCGCCACGTCGTTGGGCTTGGTGCGGTGCAGCAAACAGCCGGGCAGCAATTCCTCGTTCAGTTTGATCATTTCGCCGGTGGCAATGGCTTCCTGCCGCAGCCCTTCCAGCTGTTCTTCGCTGCCGTCGATCCAAACCACATGGTCGGGTTTGACCAGATCGATCTTTTCATCGACCCATGCTAACAGCGTTTTGTTGTTGGTCATATCGAATCATCCTTTCGAATTATGAAAATACAAGAAAAACAACTTTTCCCATATATACTATACCACAAACCCCCGCAAAACGCAACGGTTTTCCGGGGGAATTGTGAAAAATTTATCAGTTTTTATTTGCGCAGGCTGGCGTTTTTCCAGGTGGCGGGGGTCAACAGCACGATCATGGGGAAAATTTCCAGCCGGCCGGTGAGCATGCACACCGAAAGCACCAGCTTGCTCACCTGTGAAAAGCCGGCGTAGTTGCCTGCCGGGCCGGCCACACGACCCAAAGCCGGGCCGATGTTGGAAAGGCAGGAGATGATCGCCGTTACGTTGGTGGTAAAATCGTACCCCGGCGCCTGCTCGCAGGCCGAAACGATCAGCGTGGCGCCCAAAGCGATGAGGGCGTACACCGCCGTGAACACCAGGGTGTTGGTCACGGTGGTTTCGGGCACGGGCTTGCCGTTCATGCGCAGCACACTCACCCGCTTGGGGGTAACCAACCGTTTGATCTCCCGCACCACGCTTTTAAGCAGAATCAGCACCCGGGACCCTTTAATGCCGCCGCCGGTGGAGCCGGCGCTGGCCCCCATGAGCATGAGAAGCACCAGAACAAAATGGCTGAAGGTGGGCCACCGGGCAAAATCGCAGTTGGAAAAACCGGTGGTGGTGATGACCGAAACAGCGTTGAAAGAGGCGTAGCGCAGGGTTTCGCCCAGCGAGCCGTACATGCTGTAAATATTCAGCGCGATCAGCGTAATGGCCCCCAGGATAGAGCCCAAATACAACAGCAATTCGCTGTTGCGAAAGGCCTTGCGCAGCTGGCCGGTAATGAGCAGGAAAAACACGGTGAAGTTGATGCCGAACAGGCCCATAAACACGGTGGTCACCACTTCGGCCGCCACGTTGGAATAGCCGGCCATGCTGGCGTTCATCACCGAAAAGCCGCCGGTGCCGGCGGTGGCCAGCGCCGTTACCACTGCGTCATACAGCCCCAGGCCCGCAAGCAGCAAACAAATGATCTGCGCCAGCGTAAGGCCGGTGTAAATGGCATATAATATTTTGGACGAGGTGGAAATGCGGGCGGTGAGTTTTTCGGAGGTGGGGCCGGGGCTTTCGGCCGCCATTAAATTCTGGGCCCGCTCGCCAATGGAGGGGAACAGCGCCAGCGCCAGCACCAGAATGCCCATGCCGCCCAGCCAGTGGGTAGCGCTGCGCCAAAACAAAATACTTTTGGGCAGATGCTCGATCTCCCGCAAAATGGAAGCGCCGGTGGTGGAAAAGCCGGAGGCCGATTCAAAAAAGCAATCGATCACCGTGCCAAAGCCGCCGTGTATGGCAAAGGGCACCGCCCCGAACACCGACATGGTGACCCAAATGAGCGCCACCGCCACCATGCCCTCCCGAGCGTTAAAAATGGTGTTGTGCACCTTCAGCGCCGTGAGCGGCACCGCCGCCGCCAGCATGGCGGCAATAGGGATCAAAAAGGGCCACAGCGATTCGTCGGTAGCGCCGTGGTGCATGTAATACAGGCTCACCGCCACCGAAAAGGTCATATACGCCGCCTGGATATACAGCACCTTGCCCAGGGTCTTGAGTATCAATTTCACATTCATTTCGTCAGCGACCTTTACGTAAGATCACGCCCATTATACACCAACCCGGCCCAAAGTACAAGGCAAAAGCGCAAAAAGTTGGCAGTCGGGCGGGTTTGGCATTGATTTTCAGCATAAAAAATGGTACACTATGAACGGAGTGATGCAACCATGAAACGATGGATCGCCTGCTGCTGCGCCCTGGCGCTGTGCCTATGCCTTGCCGCCTGCCATCAAGACGACGGCACCGGCCATGTAATCACGCTGGAAGGGCTTGCGGCGCCCACCAACGTAGACCCGCTGCTGGCCGCCAGCCAAAGCGAACTGACGGTGGTGGAAAATCTGTTTGAACCCCTGCTGCGGCTGGAAGAAGACGGCCCCGTGCCGGCGGCGGCGGAAAGCTGGGAACGGTCGACCGACGGGCTGACCTACACCTTTACCCTGCGCAGCGATCTGCAGTGGTCGGACGGCAAGCCCGTTACCGCGGCGGATTTTGCCTTTGCCATAGAACGGGCGGTTTCGCCCGAAACCAAAGCGCCCTGCGCCCGGCTGCTAACGGCGATGCAGGGGGCGAGCGAACGGCTGTCCGGCAGCCGCGCCGTGCCATTGGGGGTGGCGGCGCCCGACGCGCGCACCCTCACCGTTACCCTCACCCGGCCGGACGAAGGCCTGCCGGTGGCCTTGTGCGGCCCGGCGGGCATGCCCTGCCGGCAGGATTTTTTTGAAAGCTGCGCCGGCCGTTACGGCACCGGACGGGATTACGTGCTGGCCAACGGCCCCTTTACCCTGCGCTTTTGGTCGGAAGACGTAAGCGACCTGTATATGCGGCTGAACAAAAACAAAGCCTATCACGGCGCCGCCAACGTGCTACCGGCGGCGGTGCGGCTGGTGTTCAACAAGCCGAAAGAAGAATCGCTGGCCCGGCTGGCGGAAGAAGAGACCGACGCCTGCCTGCTGACGGCCGACGACCTGGCCGCCCTGCACCAAAGCGACGTGCAGACCCTGCCCTATAACAGCGATTGCGCCGCGCTGGTGTTCAACACCCGGCCGGAGGCGCTCACCGCCCACGCCGGTTTGCGGCTGGCCCTGCTGCAGGCGGTGGATCCCGACGCCCTGACCGGCCGGTTGCCCGCCGGCTGTTTGCCGGCCGAAGGCATTATCGTGCCCGGCCGGTGGTACGGCACCGCCCGTTACGCCACAGCCGCCCAACCGGTGGCCGCCGATCTGACAGACGCCCACCGCCGCATGGACGAAGCGGTGGAAGCGCTGGGCGCCGATAAGCTCAACGCATTGCAGTTGTGCTGCCGCAAGGGGCAGGTGGCAAAACCGGTGCTGGACGTGCTGCTGCAAACCTGGCAAAAGGAATTCGGTTTATACGTAAAGACCCGGGAGCTGGACGCCCTGCAATGGGCCGCCGCCCTGCAAAACGGCGATTACGATATGCTGCTGTGCCCCATGGGCAACCCCACGCTGGACACGCTGGGCGTGCTGCAGCAGTTCGGCGCCGGAAAAGAAGCCGTCTTCCCCTATGCCGACGAAACCTTTAACGCCCTGCTGGCCAAAGCGGCCGCCGGTACCCCCGGCGACGTAACGCCCCAACAGCAGGCCGAAGCCCGGCTCATCAGCCAGGGCGTGGTGCTGCCCCTTTACGTGCAGCAGGCGGCGGTGGCCTACGGCGCCAACGTGCAGGGCATCGGGCTCAACCCCTATTCGCAAGCCCTGCGGTTTGACCAAACGGCAAAATTTTCATAAGCATGCATAAAGGGGCAGCTGTCGGCGGATACTACCGTTGACAACGCAAACAAGGAGATGAAACTGCATGTTTATGGATCGATTGGCGCTGATCCTGACCATTATCGGCGCGCTCAACTGGGGCAGCATCGGGCTGTTTCAGTTAGATCTGGTGGCCTGGCTGTTCGGCGGGCCGGAAGCGGTGGTCAGCCGCGTGATCTACACCCTGGTGGCGCTGGCGGGGATCTGGTGCATTTCTCTGCTGTTCCGCGAACGGGAGATCTTGCCCGATCACCGGGATTCGTAACAGCGCCCCGAAAAAAAGCGGAAGTCTTGCCGGACTTCCGCTTTTTGTATGCCGTTTTGTGAACAGGTTGACAAAAAAAATAAACGGTATTATTATTATAATGATATAGCGTGTTATACGGAAGGAGTGGCATGTATGAAACGGTTGCTGTGCGTTTTGCTGGTTTGCAGTTTGCTGGCAGGCATGCTTGCGGCATGGCCTGTTGCGGCGGAGGAAGACGACGAGCCGGAAGTGCTTTCCCGCGGGCCGGAAAACCCCTTTATGGACGGTGAAATCCGGGAAGGCTTGGTGCTTGTGACCCTGTATCCGCCGTACAACCGCCGCACCGAGCCGTTTACGACGGAAGATTTTCCCGGCGTGGACGTGGATCACTGTGATTAGTCGTTCCACCCGACGTCCGGGTTGCCATCCGAGACGACCCCCACCGGTTTGCCCAATTATTTATTGGTTTATTTGCGGCATCACACGGTAAAAGCCACCCAAAACGCCGTTGCATTATTAAAGCAAAACCCCATGGTGTATGACGCTTTTACCGTCGTGTTTACAACGCCCGACGGCGTTTCGGGCAAACCGGAGATCAACGAATACCAATGGTGGCTGCTCAGCCACGATAAAACCGAAGAAGAACAGCAGGCCCTGTTGGCGCAGGACTGGGTACAGCAGCGCCTGCAGGCCGAACAAAAAGCGCCGCCAACGCCCGTTACGTTTCAAGACGGTGTTGTTCGCTACCGGGTGACCATGAAGCAAAACGTGAACCGCATGCGGGTGGAGCCCACCCACTCGCTTGGCCTGGAATACGCCACGGTGGAATCTTTGTACGCGCCCTACGACGTAAAACGGCTGTATAAATACCGCAACGCCGAAGATTTTCACGCCACGTATCTGGTCACGGTGGAAGAAGACGACACGGGCTTTGCCTATAACCGGTTGATGAAAAACAAAGGCGTGCTGGCGGTGGAGCCCTATGTGGACCCGGCTGAAACCCGCAGCGGCCCCGACGTGGACGGCAACGGCACGTTAGACGCCGAAGACGCTCTGCTGGTGCTGCACTGCGCGGTGGGCAATTTGCTGATGACTACCGATGAACTGTATGGGGCCGACGTGGACGGCAACGGCGTTTATAACGCGGTGGACGCCCTTTCGCTTTTGCAAATGGCCGTGGGCGTTTACCCGTTTGCGTAAACGAGACAAGCGCCTTTCGGTGGCCCGGTTTTCGGGCGAAATGACATAGTTGTGTTAGAGAACTAAATCTTGCCTTCCCCTTGAGGGGCAACGAGCCCGACCGCTGCCGGTGGCAGAGGAAGGGAGGGCGCAGTTGGTGCCGCGGTCGAAAAACGCAAGGAACAGCGCGAATGCGC
>CADBNN010000034.1 GCA_902796075.1 Oscillospiraceae bacterium
CTTAAGCACAAAATCGAAAATTTGTCAAGCATTTTGGGCAAAAAAGTGACTCTACTCTTTTTTGTTCACAGTTTGTTCACATTTGGTTCGGCATGTTGCACAAAAACCGGGGCGAATTTTCTACATATAAAATCGGCGACAACAAAGCAAATGAAAAAGCACCGGTAAAACATACCGGTGCTTGGTTTCACTTTCGGTTGCTTATTTAAGCAAAGAAATGGCGCTGACGGCGATGACCAACAGCATAAAGATGATTGCCAGATATTTGGTCATGCTGCGCAATTTTTCGGAAAGGGAATGGGCTTTGCTTTTGGACAAAAAGGTATCGGCGCCGCCGCTGATCGCCCCGGCAATGCCTTGCCGACGACCTTCTTGCAGCAGAATAACGACGATGATAACCAAAGCGGCCAGCAGCAACGCTACTCCCAGCACGATTTCATACCATGCCATATGCATAAACCTCCAATTCCACAAGTTGCCTAAATAGAATAGCACAACCGGCGCCCAAATGCAAGCATTTTTTTTATTTTTTTGCGTTTTCGCATAATCCGGCTCCGGCGGCGCACACTACCGGTGGCAGAAAGAACTAAAAGAATGCGTTTGCAGTTGGTTTCTGCCGCACCGCGTGTTGCCGGGCAATGCGCGGTGCTTTTTTTAATCGATGATCTCTACCACGTCGGGCAGTTCCAGATCGGCAAAGGTGCCCAGCATCGGTTCGCCTTCGGGCCCCTGCACAATGCCGGCGGGGTAGCGGGAAAAGGCGCCGAAGCAGCGCACGCCGTCTTTTTCAATGGCCCACAGGCGGCCTTTTTGCTTCCAGGTGAAGTTTTTGTGGGTGCGGTGCAGCACCAGAGGTTGCACCGGCCGGGGATCTTGGGCGGCGTTGCCCAAACGGTCCAGCACAAAACGGATCCAGGGCCCGTGGTCGGGCATAACAGCCACGGCAAACAGCGGGTTTTGGCCAAACAGACCGGCCGGCAGGGTGCCGTCGACCAATACGTAAGCGGCCAGCGTGTCTTCCAGCCGGTCCACAACGGCCTGCTTTTCGGCCGACGGATGGCGGGTGAGATATTCATACATAAAGGACAGCGTTTCACAGTACGTGCTGAACGCCACCGTGCCTTTTTCCCACCCCAGCACGCGGGTTTTGTCCACCGGGTCGGTTATGGCGCCCCGGGCCAGATAGGTCAGCCCGTCCGCGCCCACAAAGGCGGCGTCAAACAAATGGGCCACCACGTTGTCGAACGCGTCCAGCAGACGGTCTTTGCCCAACTGGTCATACAGCCGCTTGAGCATGCGCAGAATAATATTATAGTAGGTGGTGCGCTCGGCAAAATTGTGGCCGTCGCCCCGTTCAAACAAGCCGATGGCTTTGTAATAATTTTCGTCAGACAAACAACGGTCCAGCACCGGGCGGCCGTGGCGTTCATACCATTCCGGATGGCCGAACAGACGGGAAGCGGTGGCAATGGCGGCGGTGGCCACCAGATCCTGGTTGGTAACGCCGCACCAGCCGGGGAAGGGCAGGGGCCGGTGGGCGGCACAGCCGATGCGCCAGATGTTGGCCGTCATATAGGCGTAATGCCGTTCTACCGCGGTGGGGATAAGGGCTTTTATGCTTTCGTCGGCATGGGGCCACTGAAAGTAGTCGCACAGACCCAGGATAGGGGTAAAAAAGTGAATGGGGCAGCCGGCGGTATCAAAACTGGGTTCAAACTCCGCGGTGGAGTGGATAAAAGCGCCGCTTTCATCCTGCAAATATAATATTTGAGAAGCCATGGCGTTGGCCAGCACACGCCAGCGGGGGGTGCCAAAGGTATCGTATAGCAGCATAGCCGTTTGCATAAACCCGGTAAGGCGGCTGATGCTTTCGCCCTGATAGCCTTTTTCCAGCACCGAGGTGGTGCCCCAGCAGGAGTGCAGATTCAGCTGGCCGACAGAGCCGCCCGCCTGCTGCCAGTTGTCCCATTGGGCCAGCAGCTGGTCCAGGGTTTGCTGGGTGATCACGTCGTTGAGTTTGCGCCCTTTAACGGGATAATGAATCGTTTGCATACTACTCACGCTCCTTTTGCAAAAGTTATAGCACAAGCGCCTTGCCGGCGCAAGACTAAAACGGCAGAATAATCGGCAAAATGGGCAGACGAAGCGTCTGCCCATTCGTTTATTATAGCATAAGTTGTTCGCCTTGCTCTTCCGCCTGCATATAACTGCCGGCCGAAGGCAGGGTGCGGGTGCGGTAGCGGTGGGGCTTCATCAGCATGCCCGCTTCGTAAGGCACGGCTTTTAACAGCCGCTGGCCACGCTTTTGGGTCATAACCGCCACGCCCTGGGTGTTTTTGGTGGATTTTGCCAAAATGGCGGCCGAATTGAACAACAGCAGCCGGCCGTTGGAGGAGGTGAGCAGATATTCCCCTTCTTCGGGCGCGTAGAAGGCGGCGGTGAGAGGGGATTTATCGGAATAGGCCGCCACCAGTTTTTTGCGGTTGGTAAGAGTTTTATAGGCCTTCATTTCCACCTTGGCCACCTTGCCGTTTTCAAAGAAAAACAGCATATGGCCGGCGTAGGCGTCATCGGTAACGGCCATATAAACCGGGGCTTCTCCTTCTTCCATGCCCAGCTTGCCGGCCACAAAGTCGCCCAGCGAACTGGCTTTGGTTTCGTCAAAAGCGGCGGCGGTGGTTTTATAAACCTGCTGGCGGTTGGTGAAGAACAACAGCTCCTTGTTGTTGGAAGATTCCAGCGTTTGGGTGATCTCGTCCCCTTCTTTCAGCTTGTGGTCGCCGCTCATGCGCAGCGAAGCGGGGGTGATCTTTTTAAAGTAACCCTCCCGGGTAAAGAACAGGTGCACGGGATAGTCGGGCACTTCCTCCACCACCGGCTCTTCGGCCATATCTTCGGTATACAAAATGGCGGTTTTGCGGTCTTGCCCGTATTTTTTGCATACTTCCCGCAGTTCGCCGATGATGATGTTTTTCACCCGGGCGTTGCTGCGCAGCACGTCTTCCAGGTCGGCCACTTTTTGTTCCAGTTCTTCAATTTCGGCCAGCCGGTTCAAAATATATTCCCGGTTCAAATGGCGCAGTTTGATTTCCGCCACATAGTTGGCCTGGATCTCGTCGATGCCGAAACCGATCATCAAATTGGGCACCACTTCGGCTTCCGATTTGGTATCCCGCACGATCTTAACGGCTTTGTCGATGTCCAGCAAAATTTTGGAAAGGCCCTGCAGCAGATGCAGTTTTTCTTTGGCCTTTTGCAAATCAAAGTAAACCCGCCGGCGCACGCATTCCATGCGAAAGGCCGTCCATTCGCTGAGTAGTTCCCGCACGCCAAGCACCCGGGGGGATCCGGCAATGAGCACGTTGAAGTTGCAGGCGTAGCTGTCTTCCAGCGGCGAAAGCTTAAACAGCTTTTTCATCAATTTGTCGGGATCGGTGCCCCGTTTCAGGTCCATGGTGATGCGCAGACCCTCCAGACCGGTTTCGTCCCGGATATCGTTGATCTCGGTGATCTTTTTCAATTTTACCAGATCCACGATCTTTTCAATAATGGCTTCGCAGGTGGTGGAAGGAGGGATCTGGGTCACGTCGATGCAGTTTTCCTTGGCGTTGTAGGAATAGACCGAGCGCACCTTAAAGCTGCCCCGGCCGGTTTCATAAATGGCGTCCATTTCGGCTTTGTTATACAGCAGCTGGCCGCCGCCGGGAAAGTCGGGAGCGGGCAGAGTGTCGGAAAGCACATGGTCCGGGTCCCGCATGAGGGCGATGGTGGTTTCACACACTTCCTTTAAGTTGAAAGAGCAGATCTCACTGGCCATGGCCACGGCAATGCCGGAATTGTTGTTGACCAGCACCGAAGGAAAGGTGACGGGCAGCAGGGTGGGTTCTTTCATGGTGGCGTCGTAATTGTCCACAAAATCCACCGTGTCTTTGCCGATGTCGCGGAACAGTTCGCCCGCCAGGTCGGTGAGTTTGGCTTCGGTATACCGGGCGGCGGCGGCTTTCATATCGCGGGAATAGGCCTTGCCGAAGGAGCCTTTAGACAGCACATAAGGGTGCAGCAGGGCTTCGTTGCCGGTGGTGAGCCGCACCATGGTGTCATAAATGGCGGCGTCGCCGTGAGGGTTGAGCTGCATGGTGCGCCCCACAATGTTGGCCGATTTGATGGTTTTGCCGTTTAACAGCCCCATTTGATACATGGTATACAGCAGTTTGCGGTGAGAGGGCTTGAACCCGTCGATCTCCGGAATGGCGCGGGAAACGATCACGCTCATGGCGTAGGGCATGTAATTGATTTTTAGAGTATCGGAAACCGGCTGTTCCACCGTGAGACCCGACCCCATAATGGTGGTGTGCAAAGCGGCCAGATCGGGCGCGCCTTTGGCCTGCTCGGTTTCCTTTTTACGCGGTGCCATGGTGTATCATCTCCTCTCACGAAACGTCTATCATGTCTAAATACAGCGCCCCGTTTTCGGCGATGTATTCCTTGCGGCCGGCCAAATTGTCGCCCAGCAGCAGTTCAAACAGTTCAGCGGTTTGCACGGCGTCTTCGGGCATGACCCGTATCAGCCGGCGGGTGGCGGGATTCATGGTGGTGAGATTCATCATGTCCGGGTCGTTTTCGCCCAAGCCTTTTGACCGCTGCACGGTGTATTTTTGGCCGTCGATCATTTCCATGATCTGGTTTTTTTCATTTTCGTTATAGGCGTAATAGGTTTCGCCCTTGCTTTCGATCTCATACAGCGGCGTTTCGGCAATATACACCTTGCCTTCTTTTATCAGGGTGGGAGTCAACCGGTAGAGCATGGTCAAAATCAGCGTGCGGATCTGGAAACCGTCCACGTCCGCGTCGGTGCAGATAATGATCTTATCCCACTGCAGTTTGTCCAAATCGAAGGTGGAAAGATCTTTGTTGGATTTGGCGGTCACTTCCACCCCGCAGCCCATCACCTTTACCAGGTTGGTAATGATCTCGCTTTTGAAAATGCGGGCGTAGTCTACCTTTAAGCAGTTGAGGATCTTGCCCCGCACCGGCATAATGGCCTGAAATTCCGGATCCCGCGCCAGTTTGCAGGAGCCCAGGGCCGAATCGCCCTCCACAATAAACAGTTCCCGCTTGCCCACGTCCCGGGTGCGGCAGTCCACAAATTTTTCAATGCGGTCTAAAAAACTGTTTTTCTTTTGCAGGGTTTTTTTCAGGTTCAGCCGTTCCCGTTCCGACCGTTCCCGGGAGCGCTTGTTGATGAGCACCTGTTCGGTGAGTTTTTCCGCTTCGGCGTGGTTTTCAATAAAATACACTTCCAGCTGGTGGCGGAAAAAGTCGGTCATGGCCTCTTGAATGAACTTGTTGGTGATGGCCTTTTTGGTTTGGTTTTCGTAAGACGTTTGGGTGGAAAAAGAAGAGACCACCAGCACCAGGCATTCTTCCACGTCCTGAAAAGAAATGCGGGTTTCGTTTTTCTGGTATTTGTTGTTGGCTTTTAAGTAGGCGTCAATTTGCGACACAAAGGCCGAACGCACCGCCTTTTCGGGGGCGCCGCCGTATTCCAGCCAGCTGGAATTGTGGTAATATTCCTTTTTTTGCAGTTGGTTGGAAAAGCACAGGGCCGATTTGATCTTGACCCGGTAGGTGGGTTTATCGTCCCGGTCTTTGCCTTCCCGTTCGGTTTGCCAGGTTTGCACGGCGGTGAGCGCTTTATCGCCCGCAAATTCGTTCACATAATCGGTCACGCCGTGTTCGTAGCAATATTCATAGGTTTCAAAGCCCCGGCCGTTCTGGTCCCGCAGGATGAATTGCACCCCTTCGTTCACCACCGACTGGCGCTTGAGCACGTCTTGAAAATATTCCAGGGGAATGTCGATGTCGGTAAACACTTCCAGGTCGGGCTTCCAGCGAATTTTGGTGCCGGTGGCCCGGCCGGTGTATTCTTCGCTTTGCAGGCCCGAAACGCATTCGCCTTTTTCAAACCGCAAATGGTATTGCTTGCCGGGCACGCGCACGTCGGCTTCCATATATTCGGAAGCGTATTGGGTGGCGCACAGGCCCAACCCGTTGAGCCCCAGCGAAAATTCGTAGTTGGAACCGTCGTTATTATCATATTTGCCGCCGGCGTACATTTCGCAAAACAGCAGTTCCCAGTTATACCGCTGTTCCTTTTGGTTATAGTCCACGGGAATGCCCCGGCCGAAGTCTTCCACTTCCACCGAATGGTCGGCATAGCGGGTCACAATGATTTTGCGGCCGTAACCCTCCCGGGCTTCGTCGATGGAATTGGAAATGATTTCAAACACCGAATGCTGGCAGCCTTCAATGCCGTCCGATCCGAAAATGACCGCCGGCCGTTTGCGCACCCGGTCCGCCCCCTTTAAGGAGGTGATGCTTTCGTTGCCGTATTCCTGTTTGTTTTTAGGCATGGTGTTCCTCTTTCTGCGTGCAAGCACGCGTTGGCGGCTGTTATTTATGATATTTGCCGCCGACGTTGATTTGAAATGCGCGATACACCTGTTCCAGTGCCATCACGCGAAACAACTGGTGGGGAAAGGTCATGGGTGAAACCGAAAGCCGCGCGTCGGCCCGGGCTTTCACTTCGTCTGACAGGCCGAAGGACCCGCCGATGATCAGCACCAAATGGCTGCGCCCGGCCAAGGCGGTTTGGGCGATATAGTCGGCAAAGGCGGGGGAGGAAAGGGGTTTGCCTTCAATGCAAAAGGCGGCCACCGCGGCGCCGTCGGGGATTTTTTGCAGCAGGCGCCGGCCTTCTTTTTGCAGCACGGCGGCAATGTCGCCGGGGCCGGGCCGGTCGGGGCAGCGTTGTTCTTCCACTTCCACCACGTTCAGTTTGCAAAAGGCGCCCAGCCGTTTTTCATATTCCCGGCAGGCGTTTGCCCAAAAGGCTTCTTTTAATTTGCCCACGCACAGCAAAGTGACCGATTGCATGGCTTCGCCTCCCTTGAATGGTTACAACAGCACGGTTTCGCACCCGGTGGGGGAAGCCACCGCCAGCACAAAGTCCCGGTCGCGCTGCATGCCGCATTGGGCCAGCGTTTGCAGCGCCGTGCGCTCGGCCAGGGCGGGCAGATTGTTTTCCCGGCTCACGTGGCCCAAAATCAGGCGGGTGGCGCCTTGTTCCACCAAAGCGGGCAGTTCGGCGGCGCAGGCGTCGTTGGAAAGGTGGCCCAGCCGGCCGAGAATGCGGTCTTTCAGATAGCGGGGATAGGAGCCGGTTTTGAGCATGTCCACGTCGTGATTGGATTCTATCACCACCGCGTCGCACCCGCCAATGCCCTGGCGCACCCCGGCGGTAACAAAGCCCAGGTCGGTGCACACGGCCACGCTTTGGCCGGTGGGCAGGGCCACCCGGTAACCGCAGCTTTCGGCGGCGTCGTGGGGCGTGCGAAACAGCGAAACGCCCATATCGCCCACGGCGATCTGGGGCAGGTCCAGTATGTAAGCGTCCACTTTGTCGGAAAGGGCGCCTTTGCGTTCCATGGCCAGCAGTGTGCCTTCGGTGGCAAACACGGGCAGATGATATTGGCCGGCCAGCACCCGCACGCCGGCAATGTGGTCGTCGTGCTCATGGGTAACAAAAAGGGCCTGCAGGCAGGCGGGATCGATCTGCCGCTGGGCCAGGGCGGCGCAAATGCGCCTGGCGCTTACGCCCGCGTCGATCAAAATGCCGCCTTTGCCGCTGCCGATAAAGGTGCAGTTGCCGGAACTGCCGCTGAATAACGAGCAAATTTTTGCCATGAGATCCTCCAACAAAAAGAACCTTTTCCCAACGAACCGCCAAGAAAAGGCCCTTTTTATTCTTTACGCTTAGCCGACCTTTGCGGCGGTGGAAGGCAGGGTGACGCGCTTGATGTCGGCCCCCAGCCGGCGGAATTTTTCTTCCACATTTTCGTAGCCGCGTTCAATGTACTGAATGTCTTCGATCTCGGTGGTGCCTTCGGCAATGAGCCCGGCAATGAGCATGGCGGCGCCCGCCCGCAGATCGTTGGCTTTCACCGGCGCGCCCTTGAGTTTTTCCACACCCTGTATCACGGCCACTTTGCCGTTCACCTGAATGTTGGCGCCCATGCGGGCCAGCTGTTCGGTGTAGCGGAAGCGGTTATCCCACACGCCTTCGCTCACAATGCTGGTGCCGTCGGCCACGCTCAGCAGGGTGCTGATCTGGGGCTGCATATCGGTGGGAAAGCCCGGATGCGGCATGGTTTTCACCACGCATTTGTTCAGCGGCCCCACCCGGCGCACCCGCACGGCTTCGTCATATTCTATCACTTCGGCGCCCGCTTCTATCAGTTTGGTGCTGATGGATTCCAAGTGCTTGGGGATCACGTTATTCACCAGCACGTCGCCGCCGGTGGCGGCGGCAGCCACCATAAAGGTGCCGGCTTCGATCTGGTCCGGAATAATGGAATAGGCGGTGCCTTTCAGATGCTCCACCCCGCGGATCTTGATCACGTCGGTACCGGCGCCGCGAATGTCGGCTCCCATAGAGTTGAGGAAGTTGGCCAGGTCTACGATGTGAGGCTCCTTGGCGGCGTTTTCGATCACCGTTAAGCCCCGGGCTTTGGCGGCGGCGATCATAATATTGATGGTGGCGCCCACCGAAACCACGTCTAAATAAATGGAATTGCCCACCAGCCGGTCGGCAAACACCGAAATCATGCCGTCTTGCAGGGCAATGTCGGCCCCCAGCATTTCAAAGCCTTTTAAATGCTGATCAATGGGGCGGGGGCCCAGGTCGCACCCGCCGGGCATGGAAACGCTGGCTTTGCCGAACCGGCCCAGCAGCGCCCCCAGCAAATAATAGGAAGCCCGCATTTTTTTGGCCATTTCGTGGGGCACGATATGGGTGCGGATGGGGCGGGGATCGATTTCGATGGTGTGGGCGTTAACGGTTTTCACCGAAGCACCCATTTCATATAAAATACGCAAACAGTTGGTCACGTCGGAAATTTGCGGAATATTTTCTATGCGGCAAACGTCATCGCTTAACACAGCGGCAGGAATAATGGCCACGGCGGCGTTTTTGGCGCCGCTGATCGCCACTTCACCCACCAGCGGCCGACCGCCGTTGATGATGAATTTATCCATGCAGGAAAACTCCCTTGCTCAATGATTTAAAATGAAAAAACACAAGAAAACACCATAACGCCTAAGCGTTACGAATAGTATACCACTTTCGGCGTAAAAAATAAAGCCCCAATTTTGAAAAATTTTACAAAAAAACGGTCTTTTTTCGCAATATGTTGGGTAAAAGCGGATTTTTTTATACAAAATAGGCGGTTGGGGCAACAAAAAACGCCATCCGGCCGGATGGCGTTTTGCATGTATACAGCAAAAGGTTTATTTGGCGCAGAGTTCCATGGTGTCTTTGGCGATCATCAATTCTTCGTTGGTGGGGATCACCAGCATTTTCACGGTGGCGCCGGGGGCGGAAATGTCCACTTCCTTGCCGTTGCGTTTGGCGGCGGCGTTCACTTCTTCGTTCACCTTCACGCCCATAAATTCCAGCAGCTTGCCCACGCGGGAACGGTATTGGGGGTTGTTTTCCCCAATGCCGCCGGTGAACACGATGGCGTCCACGCCGCCCATGGCCGCCGCAAAGCCGCCGATGTATTTGGTGAGCTGGTGGCACAGCATCGATTCGATCAGCTTGCAGCGGGGGTCGCCGTTGCGGGCGCCTTCTTCAATATCCCGGTTGTCGCTGGTTTTTTGGGAAACGCCCAGAATGCCCGACTTTTTGTTCATCATGGTGTCCACTTCCTGGGGCGTCATGTGTTCTTTTTGCATGATCAGGGGGATGATGGCCGGGTCGATGGAGCCGCAGCGGGTGCCCATCATAATACCTTCCAGCGGGGTGAGACCCATGGTGGTATCAAAGCACTTGCCGCCCTTAACGGCCGAAATGGAAGAGCCGTTGCCCAGGTGGCAGGTGACCAGATTCAGTTCTTCCGGCTTTTTGCCCAGCATGGCGGCGGCGCGGCCGGTCACATACCGGTGCGAGGTGCCGTGGAAGCCGTAGC
>CADBNN010000035.1 GCA_902796075.1 Oscillospiraceae bacterium
ACGCTTCGGCCAGCGGATCGGCTGTGCAGGCGGGGTAATAATCTTTTAAACGGGTGCCGCCCCATAAATAATCTTGAAACGCGGGGGCCAGCAAATAGGGTTTTTTCATGCGCATCACCTTCCGCCCCCTATTATACGCCCTTTGGCGGCAAATTGCAACGCCGAATAAACCCGTCCCCTGCGGGCCATACTATCGGTACACAACCAACGTACCCCACAAGGAGGAGCAAACAATGAACAAAACGGTTTCCGGTTTTATGAAAGGTATGGGAACAGGTGTTGCGGTCGGGATCGCGGCCGGCGTCGCCGGAGCCATGCTGTATGAAGGCAACAAAAAAGTGTTGCGCAAAAAGGCCAACAAGGCCATTAAGGCCGTGGGCGGCTTTGTGGACGACGTGCAAAGTGTTTTGCGCTGAAAGCGACCCACGGCCCCCAGACCCGCCGCCCGACACACCGCGCCCGCAGAGCCGCCGCGCCCGGCGGGCGTACATATTTTTGTTGCTTTTGCCCCGCCGGCGTGGTATACTCAACTTGTATAAACACTTGCTTTTGCCACGGTTTGGAAAGGAGTTTGTATGCAGCCCTATTATCAGCCGCCGCAGGCGCAAAACGGCGCGCCTTATTATACATATTATAACCCGGGATTCGACCCTCAATTCTGGCAGTTGCAGCAACAACGCCGGGCCGCCGCCCGACAGATCACCCGCGAAGCCAACTGGCTTGGGGCGGGCATGCTGTTGAGTTTGGGCGCGGGCCTGCTGGTGAATTTTTTGTTCCCTTTGCTGGTGCAATGGCTGCTGCCCGGTATGGATCGGGCTTCTATTCAGTATGAAGCGCTGGAATACGCGGTGTATTCCCCCGCCAGCATTCTGCTGGTGTTTTGGATCGCCTGCCGCGCCACCCGGCTCAAACTTTCGCAGGTGGTGGCCTTTGGCCGGCACAACGCGGGCATTGGTTTGGCGTGCGTGCTGTTCGGTTTCGCCTGGATCGCTTTGGGCAATTTTACCGCCACCGTAATAGGCGAACTGTTCCCCACCGTGTATGAAAACGTGGAACAGGTTTCCGGCGCCGACGCCGCCACATGGCAGGAGCTGGGGCTGCAGATCCTTTACGTGGCCGCCATTCCCGCCCTGGTGGAAGAATTCGCCTTTCGCGGAGTGGTGCTGGGGGTGCTGCGCCGCTATGGCGACGGCTTTGCCATTGTGGCCAGTTCCCTGCTGTTCGGCCTGGTGCACGGCAACTTTATTCAGATCCCCTTCGCCTTTTTCACCGCCGTCGCTCTGGGCTACGCGGTGGTGCGCACCGGCAGCTTGGTGCCCGCCATTGTGCTGCATTTTCTCAACAACGCCGCTTCGTGCGTTATTTCGTTTATAGAGCCCCGCCTGACCGACGAACAGGATCTGCTGTTTTCTCTTTTGCTGTACGCCGGCTGGCTGGTGCTGGGGCTGGCGGGCTATTTGATTTTGCGCCTGGCCGGTCACAAACGGCTCACGGCCTATTGCCGGCCTTATGAAGGCTGCCTCACCCCCGGCGGGCGCACCGGCGCCTTTTACCGTTCCCCCACCATTATTGTGAGCATGGTGCTGTATGTGGGCACGGCGCTGACGTTGAGTTTTTAAGCCATGCAGGACTATTATAACGACCGCCCCTTTATGGAACTGGCCCTGGCCGAAGCCCGCCTGGCCGCCGCCGAAGGCGAAGTGCCGGTGGGGGCCGTGGTGGTGCAAAGCGGGCGGGTGATCGCCACCGGCCGCAACCGGCGGGAAAACGACCGCAACGCCCTGGCGCACGCCGAATGCGAAGCCATTCGCAGCGCGGGGCTTGCGCTGGGCAACTGGCGGTTGACCGGCTGCACCCTGTACGTTACGCTGGAGCCCTGCCCCATGTGCGCGGGCGCCATCATCAATGCCCGCGTTGACCGGGTGGTATACGGCGCCGCCGATCCGGCGGGGGGCTGTGCGGGTTCGCTCATCAATTTGTTTGCCCTGGACCTGCCCCATCGTCCCGCTTTGACCACCGGCGTGCTGGCGGAGGAATGCCGGGCGGTGCTGGCCGATTTTTTTCAAACCCGCCGCCGGCCGGAAGGCGAAAGTTTTTATTGATTTTAGCCGCGTTTCGTGGTATACTGTACGGTGACCTGAAGAAAAGGAGGGACCATGCATGGAACCTGTGCGTTTCGGCACCGGTTTGTTCGGCTTTCGCCGCAAACAAGTTTTGCGTTATATCGACCAAACCCAGGCTTCTTACCAGGAAGCCATGACCCAGGCCAGGCAAGAACATGAACAGGCCATGCAGTCTCAGCAGGCCGACTATGAAGAAAAGATCCGCTGCCGGGACGACGCTTTGCAGCAGGAAGCGGCGCTCAACGCCAACTATGAAGGCGAGATAGACCGGCTGACCCGGGAAGGCCGCCAAACCGCCGACCGGCTGACCCAAAGTGAAGAAGCCGTTCGCTCCCTCACCGCTTTGCTGCAGGCCGCCACCGAAAAGGGCATGGATCTTACTAAGCAGCTGGACGAAAGCCACCGGGCCGAACAGACCGCCCGGGAACAGGTGGACGCCCTGAACAAAACCGTGGCCGAAAAAAACGCGGTC
>CADBNN010000036.1 GCA_902796075.1 Oscillospiraceae bacterium
TCGGTGCCGGTTTGCAGCAGGCCGCAATTCACGTTGCCGCACAAAGCCACCTGGTCGCCATACAGTTTTTTCACTTCGGTCAAGCTCACGCCGCCTTGCGGATCCAGCGAATGGATGGCGTGCGGATGGCACTGCACGATTTGGTCCAGAATAGGCATTATGTTGCCATCGCTGTGCTTAATGGTATACAGCCCCTGGTCTCGATAGCCCTGAATGAGCATGGCCAAATAAGGCGCCACAAATTCCGAAAACTGATTGGGACTCAAAAACGGGCCCACATTCAGGCAATAGTCGGAACACAGAGCCGCGCCGTCGATCAGGCCGGGATGATTGTGGAACAGATCATAGTATTCCTGCAGTCTGCGTTTTACCTTTTCTTCGGCTTCGGCCTGCATTTCTTCCGGTTCATCCGCCATGCGATAGGTAAAGTCCAGCATGTGGTCGCCGTCCGGCACGTCATACGTTGCGTCGCCATGCATCATAATAAAGTATTTATCGCCGGACATTTCGCGGATCTGTTCTAAAATGGGTATTGTCATAGAAGGCACAGCATGCACAAAAATAGCGTTATGCTCATACCGTTCGGCCGTCATCACATACATTTTGGCAATATCCTTGTAATGGGCCTGTTTTTCTTCTTTAGACATTTGGTCCCACTGGGCGTAATTGCGATGCAAATGATGCACCACGCCAAACGCTTCCATGGTGAGGAAAAAAACAAGTTCAAAGGTGGGCACGCGCCCGGTGAGGGGCTGCCGGTTAAGAGCGGCGATAAATCGTTCGCGCGGTGTCATTTCTGCCATTTCGTTTGCCTCCTAAAACACGATGCGTTCGCTTAAATAGTCGGTAAGCGATTCCACGGGAATGCGCACCTGCTCCATCGAATCCCGGTCCCGCACGGTCACACAGCCGTCAGTTTCGGTTTCAAAGTCTACGGTAATGCAATAAGGTGTGCCGATCTCGTCTTCCCGGCGATACCGTTTGCCGATAGAACCGGCTTCATCATAATCCACCATAAACTGTTTGGCCAGCTGCTCATAAATCTTGCTTGCCGGCTCGCTGAGTTTTTTGGACAAGGGCAGAACCGCCGCCTTAAAGGGCGCCAGCGCCGGATGCAAGTGCAACACCACGCGGGTATCGTTCTTTTCGGCGTCTACCACTTCTTCGTCATACGCATTGCAAAACAGCGCCAAAAAACACCGTTCCACGCCCAGCGAAGGTTCGATCACATACGGAATATACCGCTGGTTCTTTTCCTGATCGAAATACGAAAGGTCTTTGCCCGAAACGTTTTGGTGGCAGGTCAAATCGTAGTCGGTGCGGTCGGCAATGCCCCACAGTTCGCCCCAGCCGAAGGGGAACAAAAATTCAAAGTCGGTGGTGGCTTTGGAATAGAACGACAGTTCTTCCGGATCATGGTCCCGCAGGCGCAAGTTTTCTTCATTCATACCCAGCGAAAGCAGCCAATCCCGGCAAAAACTACGCCAATAAGCAAACCATTCCAAATCGGTATCCGGCTCACAGAAGAATTCCAGCTCCATCTGTTCAAATTCCCGCACACGGAAAATAAAATTGCCGGGCGTGATCTCATTGCGGAAGGATTTACCGATCTGCCCGATACCGAAGGGGATCTTTTTGCGGGTGGTGCGCTGCACGTTGGGGAAGTTTACAAAAATTCCTTGTGCGGTTTCCGGCCGCAGATACACGGTGTTTTTCGCGTCTTCGGTTACGCCCTGGAAAGTTTTGAACATCAGGTTGAATTGCCGGATGTCGGTAAAATTATGCTTGCCGCAAGAGGGACAGGGAATATTATGTTCTTCAATAAACGCTTTCATTTCCTCCTGGGAAAAAGCGTCGATGGGTTTTTCCAGTTCGATCCCGTTTTCAGCGGTGAAGTCTTCAATGATCTTATCTGCCCGGAACCGTTCTTTGCATTCCCGGCAGTCCATCAACGGGTCGGAAAAACCGCCCAAATGGCCCGAAGCGACCCACGTTTGGGGGTTCATAAGGATCGCGGCGTCCAATCCCACATTATAGGGATTCTGCTGCACGAATTTTTGCCACCATGCCCGCTTGATGTTGTTTTTCAGTTCGGCGCCCAGGGGGCCGTAATCCCACGTGTTGGCCAAGCCGCCGTATATTTCCGATCCGGCGAACACAAAGCCCCGGCCTTTGGCCAGCGCAACGATCTTATCCATGGTTTTGTCGGCATGATTCATACTGTTACTTCCTTTACGATGGTATTACAACTTACAATGGTATCATTGTATCATAGATTCCTTAAAATGCAAGAAAAATTCGGCAAAAATCAAAGCAGGCGCGCCAAAATTTCATTGCTCACCAGGTTGCCTTTTGTTGTGAGCCGAATGCCGTCCCGGTCAACGCTCATCAAGCCGTGCCGGGCCAGTGATTCAGCCGTTTGGCGCATGGCAAGCGGTATGGGATGTCCGTAACGCAAACGGCAGGCAGTCTCACGCAGTCCGCTCCGCAAACGAAGCTGCAGCATGGCATATTCGGTAAAGTCGCCCCCTGCCCCATCGTCTTGCGGCGGGTTGCCAGCCATAAAACCGGCCAGATCCCGGGGATAATAAAACCGTTTGCCCTCCATAAACGAATGGGCAGCCGGCCCCAGGCCAAGCGTTTCTTCGCAATTCCAATATTTCAGGTTATGCCGGCTTTCAAAGCCGGGGCGCGCAAAATTCGATATTTCATACCGGGGATATCCAGCCTGTTCCAACTGTTCACAGCAGGTTTCGTATATCTCGCATACCGTTTGCTCATCCGGTAAAACGGGCGGCTGGCGGCCAAAGGGAGTATCCGGCTCGATTTTAAGCATGTAAGCCGAAATGTGGGTCGGCGCCAACGAAAGAGCAAACGCCAAACTTTGCAAGGCAGAAGCCACCGTTTGCCCCGGAATGCCCCACATCAGGTCCAATGAAATATTGCCGATGCCGGCGGCTTTTGCCCTTGCCACCAAAGTGGCGGCGTCTTGCGGAGAATGGCGGCGCCCCAAAGCGGTCAGTTCATCCGGCAGGGCGCTTTGCAGGCCGATCGAAAGCCGGTTTACACCAACGGCCGCCAACTGTTCAACCGTAGCGGGATAGCCGCTGCCGGGATTCATTTCACAAGTGATCTCGGCCGTCGGCGCCAAATCAAATGCGTCCCTCGCCGCGTGTATGACTGCCTCTATTCCATCCGCTCCCAGCATGGGCGGCGTACCGCCTCCGAAATACAGCGTTTCGGCCCGACGGGGATACCGCCGAGCCGCCGCGTGCAGTTGTCTTGCCACCTGCCGGGCATAAGCCGGGGCTGAAGCGGCGTCGCATAAAGAATAAAAATCGCAATAACGGCATTTGGAAGTGCAAAAAGGCACGTGAATATAAAGGCCGACCGGATTCATCGGCCGCTTACCCGGGGTAAAAATACCGTAAGCAGGCCGGCCGCCAACTGATACAACGCCAGCCACAAGCCATTAAAGCCGCGCAGGCCGGCTACGACCAAGCCGGCGGCAAACAGCCCGATGCCCGCCACCACAAACAGCATTTGCAGCACGGCGGCAAAATTGATGGCTTTATACAGTTTGCGAGCCATCGTCATACCGCGGCAGAACCGGTCGGCGCCGCCCTCATACGTCAGCAGCGCGTCGGCCTGGTCCTCATTAGCCTGCCGTTTAAATACGCGCCGTGCCACGGTGCCCATTACCCGCACTGACGCGGAAGGCAGACGGAACATACGGCAAATCATTTCACGGGTCAAATTGGGGTCGCAGGAATACACGTGGATCGTCAAGCCGGCGTCCACTGCTTTTTTCAGCATGGCGGCCACTTGCGCGTCGGGCGTATACCGCACCAAAAAGATGGCCGAAAGCACGCCCTGTGTAGAAAGATATACCGCCCGCAGACCGGTGGCGGCGCTTTGATCTTCGTAATCGGTATCGGGAATGATCACACCATGGTTTTCCATCAGTTTACGGGTGCCGACCAGCACGCGGTACCCCATCACCCAGCCGGAAATACCCATTTCTTCTTCATAAACCAAAGTGTCCACTTCCGGCAGCATAGCGGTTTTGCCTTGAATAATGTTTTCAAAAATAGATTTCAGCGGACTGTCCGCCATATATACCACGCCCGCCACGTCCATGAGCGAACGGTCCAGGCTTTGGTTCGATGCCGATTTGATGCTTTGCAATGAAATAGAACCGGCCGGGAACAACTGGGCGGCGTCGATAGCCAGCACGTCCACATCCTTAAACTGTTGCACCGTGTCGTAACCGGAGATCATGATTTTGCGCCGCAGCAGTTTGCTTTGGGCACGGTAAAACACGGCGTTGCCGGCCAGCAAAGCTGTAGTGGGCAATGCGGCACACACGCCGCCGCAAAAGCCGAAAATCAACAGCAAAACCAACTGGCTCGCCGTTTCGTGAGGCGTAAAGAAATATGTCAGCACCGCGCCAACCGCGCCAAACAGCGGCAGCAGGATCATGGGCAGCCGCGCCGAAAGCTCCGCCCGATCGGGCGCATAAGAATGATACATAAACTGCCGTGGATTTACGCATTTGCGGGCTAAAGCCACCGCCGGCGTGCCAATCGAAAGGCCCCGCCCTAATTCAAAAGCGTCCTCACGGTTTACCACGGAAACCGCGGCGTTCTTTTCCTTGTCGTTGCCAATCAAATTCAAATTGCGATAAATACGCATGAGCATGAAGCGGCGACCCAACAAATTAAACAGCAGGCACACAACGGCTGAACAGCCAAACAGCGAAGTGCTCAGCCGCAATTCGGCAGGCGCGCCCAAAGCCAATGCAGCGGCCGTTTGCAGCACACACGCCGCCCAGGCGGCGGCAGCAGGCGAATCGGAATCGCCGCCCCGGAACAAGGAAGCCAGCCCGCCGAATATCACCCGTCCGTTCACGGCGGCCGTTAAAAGCAGCAGCACGCCGTACAAGCCCAGCATAAGCAACGGATTATCGGTCAACAAGCCGTTTGAAACGTCGATCGCGTCGGTAATCGACAGCAACAAGATCAACACGCCCAGCAAAGCGGTGACCCAAAAACGGATTTTCACCCCGCGGCAACGGGACAGCAAATCCATTTTTAACGGCATATAATCAGCCGTGGTGTGATATTCGCCGTCTTCTTCCACGCTGGCGGCGGCAACGGCGTCATCGTCAAAGTGCAACGGCGCCATTTTGAATTGGCTTGCCTTGTGCTGGCGGCTTTCTTCCAGCTCTTCCTGCCACGCTTCTCGAGGCTGCGGCTGAGGTTCGGCGTCATATCCGTCCAATCGCACTTGCCCGGTGATCTCGTCCGTTTTAGCCGGCGCCGGTGTTTCGGCGTTGAAAATGGCGGTCTGCCCGTCCACCTGGGCGGGAGGCGCCGCCGGCGTGAGCGACGGAATGGCGCGGGTAGCCGCTTCCAATTCTTCCGAACGCAAAGCTGCTACTTGAATGGTATGCTCAAACGTGTCGGCCGAAACGCTGCGCAGCGGACCGGGATCCTTAGAAACAGGCTCTTCTTCCACCGGCGGGCGCACCGCACCCGTGTTTTTGTACAGCAGTTCAGGCTGGGCAGGCGCTGCGTCAGGTTGGTTTTTCTTCAAAAAATGCAGGAAAGATCGCACGTTGCGACCACTTTCTCCGCTGCGGCCGGCTTTGAAACCGGTTTTGCCCGCGTCAGGCGCAACAGCGGGGTCAGCGTGCCGTTGACTCCAAGGCGTAATGGCGGCCAGCGGATCGTCCTGTTCTTTCTTTTTACGGCGAGATTTTTTGTTTGTTTTTTCGGCGGCAGCCGGTTCTTCCGGTTGTTGCTCGGGCATAGGCGTAACCGATTCCGACGCGGGCGACGGATGGTCGATCGCAGACGCGGCGCGCGCCGCTTCCGGCTCCGGGATCTGCGTTGCGGCCGGTTTGGACGCTTCGGAAACAGCCGGCTGCTCCGGAACCACCGCGGAAGACGCCGGCGTTGCCACGGCATGGGCAGCAGGGGCGGCCGGTGTTTGCACCGCTCGCCTGCCGGCAGATTCCGCCACAATATCCGCCACCAACTGGTCTATATCCAGTCGGGCGGGACGGGCGCTTTTTTCGTACCCGGCGTTGCGATGGGCGGCAACTTCTTCCAAAATACCGTCAATCAAAGCATCGCGGTCACGCATCACAAATCCCTCTCTTCTTGCAATTTTATCGTTGGGCGGCGATTTGATACAACAGCACGCCGGCCGCAACGGAAGCATTCAGCGAATTGATTTTACCTTTCATAGGCAGGGCCACCAACCGGTCGCATTTTTCTTTTACCAATCGGCTGATCCCCGCGCCTTCGTTGCCGATCACCAGGGCGCAGCCGCCGCTGTAATCGGGCTGGCGGTAATCATCCCCCTGCATGTGGGCGCCATAAACCCAAACGCCGGCTTTTTTCAGCTCATCCACCGTGGCGGCCATGTTGGCCACCCGTATCACCGGCACATAGGATAGAGCGCCGCTGGCAGCTTTGGCGACCGCCGGGCTCAAGGAAGCGCTGCGCCGTTTGGGAATGACCACGCCGTGCACGCCGGTGCATTCGGCTGTGCGGATAATGGCGCCCAGATTGTGGGGGTCTTCAATGCCGTCACACAACACAAAGAACGGTGCTTCACCTCGCTGAGCCGCCAATTCAAACGCATCCTGCAACGTGGCGAACGCATGTGCCAATAACGTGAGCACCACGCCCTGATGGGCCGCTTTGCCGCTCATTGCGTCCAATTTTTGTGAGGAAACCTCTTTTACGGGAATACCGCATTGCACGGCCATAGCCGCCAACCGCCCCAGCGGACCGCCGTGTTCTCCTTTTGCCAGCCACAAGCAGTCTAAATCGTTATTGTGGCGCAGCGCTTCTTCCACGGCGTTGCGGCCGCATATCATGTGTATCTCGCCTGCCGGTTCTTGTTCCGGCCGGGGCGGACGGTGAGAATTTGCCATACTGACGACTGCTCCTCTTACCCTATAGTTAGATACATTATATCATAATCATCGACAAATGGGAATACTATATCTTGTATTTTTTTGTTTTTTTCTCACTTTTTTATGACAAAAACGGTCCCTTAAAAAATCACATCCTTCAAAAAAGCAGTTATCTTACTATTTGACGAAAAAAAACGCATATTTTAACACTTTTCTGCGGTTTCTCTCTTTACCTTTTGCACAATAATTGGTATAATAAAACACAATAACATACGGCCGGTCGCTTGCCGGCTTGCTGTAAAAGAAAGGTTGATTTGTTATGATCATTGGCGCACAATTATACACGCTGCGCGACTATTGCCGCACCCCGGAAGATATACACGCTACGCTGAAAAAAGTTGCGGAGATCGGTTATACCGCTGTGCAAATGTCCGGCATCGGCAAAATCGATTATTCTCTGTTCAAGCAATACTGCGACGAGTTCGGCTTGGACATTTGTTTGACTCACAACAGCTACGACCGGTTGGTGAACCACACCGATGAATTGCTGGACGACCACGATATCATAGATTGCGACTATATCGGCATCGGCGCCCCTACCCCGGACCAATGCGATACAGAAGATCATTACAAAGCCTTTGTAGAAGGCTTGTGCCTGGCGTCGGAGCGCATTCACGCAGCCGGCAAAGTTTTCGGTTATCACAACCACCACATTGAATTCAACCCCATCGGCAACCTGCAAGTACCCATGGATTATTTGATTAAAACCTTCCCCTTCCACGTGCAGTTTATTGTGGATACCTATTGGGTAGAATACACCGGCAGAAAAGCGGCTGACTTTTTAGACACCGTTACCAACCGCATCGACAACGTACATTATAAAGATCTAATCCACGTAGAAAAAGACGGCAAGCAGGAAATCACCATGGCGCCCGTGGGCGAAGGCGAACTGGATTGGCCCGCTATCAACACGGCGTGCCAACTTGGCGCAACCAAATGGATCATTGTGGAACAGGATATTTGCGACGGCGACCCCTTCGCTTGCATGAAAACCAGTTACGAAAACCTGAAAAAGATGGGCTATCGGTAAACCGATCTCCCTCAACGCAAGCATTCGTATTCTCCCGGAGGGATCAGCATGGATCAAATAAAAGCGGCTATTGTAGGCTGCGGCGCCATTGCCGCCGTTCATGCCGCCGCCTTAAAAGCGATGGAAGACGTGCGCGTGATCGGCTGTGCCGACATTCGCAAAGAACGGGCCGAAAAGATGGCCGCCGACTTGGGCTGTGAGGCGTATGATTCGCTAACCGCTATGCTGCAGGCGCAGCAGCCGGACGTGCTGCACATTTGCACGCCTCACTATTTACATGTGCCCATGGCGTTAGAAGCCGCCAAACGTGGCATTGCGGTGCTTTCCGAAAAGCCGGAAGGCATTTCACCGGACCAGTTGGAAGCGCTGGCGGCGGCCGAAAAAGCCGGCGCACGCATTGGCATTTGCTTTCAAAACCGCTATAATCAGTCGGTACAGCAAGCCAAAGATATTTTGGCAACCGACGAGGCCGGCGCCATTTTGGGCGCCCGCGCCTTTGTAACCTGGCACCGGGAAGCCCCTTATTATACCGAAAGCGGCTGGCGTGGCAAAACCGCCACCGAGGGTGGCGGCGTTATGATCAACCAAGCCATTCACACGCTGGATTTGATGCAGTATTTGTGTGGTTTTCCCAAAACTGTCAGCGGCCGGATTGCAAATTATCACCTGCAAGACGCCATTGAAGTGGAGGATACGGCGCATTTGTATATGCGCCTGGCCGACGGTACGCCGCTGATCATGTTTGCCACCACCGCCTATGCGGTTGACGCCCCTATTATTTTAGAGATCGTTTGCGAGCGGGTTCTGATCCATATTGAAGGCGACAGCATTCGGGTAACCGACCGATTGACCGGGCTGGCGCTCAACGCCGCCCAACAAAACGCTTACGCACGGCCCAAGGTAGGCAAATCCTACTGGGGCAACGGGCATCCCAGTTTGTTCCGGGATTATTACGACCGGCTGATCGCCAACGAGCCTTTCTCCATCAACGCACAGGAAGGCGCCAAAGCGGTGAAACTGTTGCTGGCTTTATATGAATCATCTGCCAGCGGACAAGCGGTTGCGCTGTAACAAAACAAGACCTTCGAAGCGGAAGCTTTCGAAGGTCTTTTTTCTATCTGTTTTTTCAGCCGACCCGGCCTTGCAGCACCACAAAGAATACGGCAACGGCAGCGGCGATCACGGCAAGCGCAACCGACGTGAGCAACACGCTGCGCACGCCAAAATGATATGCTCCCGATCCGTCGCCGTTAGCGGCAGGCAGCAGATCGGTTGCCCGGACAGCAGCGGTAAAGGGTTTATATAACAGTAAAGTAATGCCCGCATTCAGTGCCGCTTTGGTCAGGTTAAACGGCAGCAGCAACGTGGGGATCAACTGCACAACCACGGTGCGTTCTACCCCCATATATAACGGTGTAATAAACAAGTTGGCCGCCATCATCACAGCCGTCATAGAAGCCACCGAAAGAGCCAGCCCAACAATGGCGCCCGTTACATCGCGGCGAATGGAATAAATCAGTCCACACACGCAGGCAAAAGTCGCGCTGGACAAAAAATTCATAATAAATCCGTAAAAACCGGTGGCACTGATGGTGAGCATCTCCAGCAACGGTACAACGATCGCCATACCCAGGCCATACAAAGGTCCCAGCAGCAAAGAGCCGATGGCGATGATCGCATCCTTCGCGTCAAAAGTTAAAAACTGCACGCGAATGGGAAACACCACAACCACTAAATAGGCCAGCGCACACAAAAGCGCCGCCACCACAAGCTTGCGGATTTTGAATTGATTGTTCATATAAGGTCCTCTTTTCCATGAGGGGCAGAAAAAAAACTCCCTGGTGGGAGCGACAAAGGGAGCGGAAAATCTCCGCTCGATCTGTTTCTTTCATCCGGACTATACCGTCGGCTCTGGGATCGCACCAAAATCAGCGTTTGCACGCGCGCGGGCTTGTCGGCCAAATGCCGCATTACCGCCGGTGGAGACTTTCACTCCGCCCCGAAACATATTATGATAGATGAGTCACAAAGGATTCCTGCCGCCCGCTGAGCGGACGGCAGGATAAGAAAGGCAATTATTCGTTGATGGCGGTAACCACGCCGGAACCAACGGTACGGCCGCCTTCACGGATAGCGAAGCGCAGACCTTCTTCGATGGCGATGGGGGTGATCAGTTCCACGTTCATTTCAACGTTGTCGCCGGGCATGCACATTTCAACGCCTTCATCCAGGGTGATGGAGCCGGTAACGTCAGTGGTGCGGAAATAGAACTGAGGACGATAGTTGTTGAAGAACGGGGTATGACGGCCGCCTTCATCCTTGGACAGGACGTAAACCTGGCCGCGGAATTTGGTGTGGGGATGAATGGAGTTGGGCGCAGCCAGAACCTGACCACGTTCGATTTCGTTGCGCTGCACACCACGCAGCAGAGCGCCGATGTTGTCGCCGGCTTCGGCATAATCCAGGGTCTTGCGGAACATTTCGATACCGGTGCAAACGACCTTGCGTTTTTCATCGGTCAAACCAACGATTTCCACTTCTTCGCCGGTCTTCAGTTGGCCACGTTCCACACGGCCGGTAGCAACGGTACCACGACCGGTAATGGTCATAACGTCTTCTACAGGCATCAGGAAGGGTTGGTCAGCTTTACGGTCGGGCGTGGGGATATACTCGTCAACCGCGTTCATCAGGTCGATGATGCACTTGGTTTCGGGAGCGGTAGCAACGTCATCACCGTTGTATTCCAAAGCTTTCAGAGCGGAGCCACGGATCACGGGGATTTCGTCGCCGGGGAATTCGTAGTAAGACAGGGTTTCACGAATTTCCATTTCAACCAGTTCCAGCAGTTCGGGATCGTCCACTTGGTCGCATTTGTTCATGAACACAACGATAGCGGGCACGCCCACCTGACGGGCCAGCAGGATGTGTTCACGGGTCTGTGGCATCGGACCGTCTGCTGCGGACACAACCAAGATCGCACCGTCCATCTGCGCTGCGCCGGTGATCA
>CADBNN010000037.1 GCA_902796075.1 Oscillospiraceae bacterium
CCAGAAAAAAGCACGCGAAAGCGTGCTTTTTTCAATGATGTTTGCCCTGTCGGGCAAATGATGTGCGCTTCGCGCATGATGTTGCCTTCGGCAATGATGTGTGCCTGCGGGCACATTGGGGCAAACATCTCATCATTGATTGCAAAGCGATCTACATCATTTCGGAGCGACGCGAAGATACATCATCAGCCGCCATAGGCGGCGACATCATTTTTGCATATTCGTTCGGTACGCACACAAAAAACCTCACCTGCCACGGCGGCGGGTGAGGTTTTTGTTTTTGGTGAATCAGTTATTGATCGCGTTGGCGATCTTGTAGAGTTTTTCGTCAAAGGGTTTTTCCATATTCAGGGCGTCGTAAATATCGTAGTCGACGATCTTACCGTCTTTTTCGGCCACCACCCGGTTGCCGATGCCCTGACTGAGCAGCTGCACGGCTTCATACCCCATGCGGCTGGCGGTAACACGGTCGCGCACGCTGGGGGTGCCGCCCCGCTGCACGTGACCCAGCACGGTGGCGCGGGTATCGATACCGGTGATGGTTTGTATCTGTTCGGCCAGCTTATCCACGCCGCCTACCCCTTCGGCCACCACCACAATAAAGTGCTGTTTGCCGGTGCGTTGGGCGTTTTGGATCTTTTCGATCACGTCGCGCTGCACGTCCAGTTTGATTTCGGGCAGCACAATGGCGGTGGCGCCGCAGGCAACGCCTGAATGCAAAGCCAAATAACCGGCGCCGCGTCCCATCACTTCCACCACGGTGCAGCGGTCGTGAGACTGAGCGGTATCCCGCAGGCGGTCTACCAGTTCCATGCAAGTGTTAACGGCGGTATCGAAACCGATGGAATATTCGGTGCTGGCAATGTCGTTATCGATGGTGCCGGGCACGCCCACACAGGGAATGCCGTGCAGCGACAGATCACGGGCGCCGCGGAAGGTACCGTCTCCCCCGATGCACACAATACCGTCGATCCCGTGCCGGCGGCAGGTTTCCATGGCGGTTTGCAAGCCCTCTTCTTCCCGGAAGCGGGGGCTGCGGGCGGTATACAGCATAGTGCCGCCCCGATGGATGATATCGGCCACACTGCGGATGTCCAGATCCACGACCTTATCGTCGATAAGGCCGTTGTAGCCGCGAATGATGCCCTTGACCTGCAGGCCCTTGCTGAGCGCTGCCCGCACGACCGCGCGCACAGCCGCGTTCATGCCGGGTGCGTCGCCGCCGCTGGTGAGCACGCCGATGGTTTTAACCTTCATGAGGAACCCCTCCAATGGGATAGAATCAAAATTACAAGAAATTATTTTACCGATTTTCACGCAAAAAGTCAAGTGCTTTGCCCCAAAAAGATAAAAAGCGCAATAAGATTGCAAGAACTGCCGAATCAGTTGATCACCCGCACGTGGTCCGGGCCGGCAATGCGGCCCAGTTCCGCCAGCATGGGATCGTTGAGCGACACGAACCGTTCCCGGGGGGCCAGCACCCGCTTGCCCGACGCGGCGTATTTGATATACACAGGCGTATTGCCGGGGAAAATGGCCATAAGCCGCCAACAACGGCGCTCGGTTTCGGAATCGGGCGCATCCAACAGCAAATGCAGGCCGCGCCATTTGGAAGGCCCGGCGGACGGCTGCGGCGCGGGGGCGGCTTCCTGCGGCGGGGCAAAGCGTTCACACACCAGTTGGGGCGCCCGCTCTTCCCGCAGAGAAAGGCGGCCGGACGCCACCAGCACCGCGCCGGGCTGCAGCAGTTTGCCGCAGGCGACGTATGCTTTGGGAAACACAATGGCTTCTATCACACCGGTTTCGTCTTCCAGCTCCGCATAGGCCATGGTTTCGTTTTGGCGGGTGATGGCGGTGCGCACGCTGTTAACGGTGGCCAGCACCGTGGCGGGGGTGCGGTCGGCAACCTCGCTGCCTTCACCGGTGAGGGTGCCGATGGGGACCGTGCCGGCGGGTCGGCAGGCGGCAAACCCATCCAGCGGATGGCCGGACAGATACAGACCCACCGTTTCTTTTTCCATGCGCAGCAGGGTAGCCCGGTCAAACTCTTCCGCTTCGGGCAAGGTAAAGCCGGCGTCGGCGCCGGGCAGATCGAACAGGCCCAGCTGGCCTTCCACATTGCCGCGGCGGTCGTTGCTCAGCGCGTTCAGGATCTGGTCTACGGCAATGAGCATGCGGCGGCGGTTGGGGCACACGCTGTCCAGCGCGCCGCATTTGATCAGACTTTCCAGATTGCGGCGGTTCAGGTCGTGCCCTTCCAGCCGGCGGCAAAAATCATAATAGTCGGTAAAGGGACCGCCCGTTTGGCGCTGGCGCTGAATGGCGTCTATCAAATGCAGGCCCATGTTGCGCACCGCCAGCAGGCCAAAGCGGATCTGCCCGTTTTGGGCGGTAAAGGCCGCGGCGCTGGTGTTCACGTCGGGCGGCAGCACGGCAATGTGCCGGGCTTTGCATTCGGCCACGTAAGCGGCCACCTTTTCGCCGCTTTCGATCACGCTGGAGAGCAGCGCCGCCATGTATTCCACCGGATAGTGGCACTTGAGATAGGCGGTGCGATAGGCCACCACCGCATAGGCCACCGCGTGAGATTTGTTGAAGGCGTAGGAGGCGAAGTCGGTCATATCGTCAAAAATCGCGTTGGCCGTGGGGGCGGCAATGCCCCGCTCCCCCGCCCCCGCCACAAAGGCGGCACGCTCTTTTGCCATCACGTCGTGCTTCTTTTTAGACATGGCCCGGCGCACCACGTCGGCATGGCCGTAGCTGTAGCCTGCCACCGTGCGGCACACCTGCATGACCTGCTCCTGATACACCAAACAGCCGTGGGTCACGTCTAAAATGGGGGCCAGTTCCGGGGTGAGATAGCGCACGTGATCGGGGTGGCGGCGATTGTCCAGATAGGTTTCGATCGACTTCATGGGGCCGGGGCGATACAGCGCCAGCGCGGCGGTCAGGTCTTCAATAGAAGCGGGCCGCATACGGGTGAGCAGGCGCTTCATGCCGGCCGATTCAAACTGAAAAACGCCGTTGGTGTCCCCTTTGGCCAGCATGGCAAAGGTGGCGGCGTCGTCTACCGGCACGGTTTCTATGTCAAAATCCGGCCGGGCGGCCCGCACGGCTTTAACCGTATCGTCTATCACGGTAAGGTTGCGCAGGCCCAGCAGGTCGATTTTGAGCAGGCCCAGTTCTTCCAGGGTGGTCATGGGAAACTGGGTGATGGCCGAATCCTCCCCCATGGCCAGGGGCACGTAATGGTCGACCGGTTCACGGGTGACCACCACGCCGGCCGCGTGGGTGGAAGCGTGGCGGGGCATGCCCTCGATGCGCATGGCCATGTCGATGACCGTGCGGGTCTGCTCGTCGGCGTCATAGCGTTCCTTGAGCTCCTGGGATTCGGCCAACGCTTCGGCCAGGGTGATTTTGAGCCGGAAGGGAATGAGCTTGGCGATCTCGTCCCCCGCCCGGTAGGGCAGGTCGTACACCCGGGCCACGTCACGCACGGCGGCCTTGGCGGCCAGCGTGCCGAAGGTAACGATTTGCGCCACGTGGTCGGCCCCGTATTTGCGCACCAGATATTCCACGATCTCCTGCCGGCGCACATAGCAAAAATCCACGTCAAAATCAGGCATACTCACCCGCTCGGGATTTAAAAACCGTTCAAAGATCAAATGATAGCGAATGGGGTCGATGCCGGTGATGCCGATGCAATAAGCCACCAGGCTGCCCGCGCCGGAGCCACGCCCCGGGCCAACGGGAATGCCCTGACTTTTGGCGTAGCGGATAAAATCCCACACAATGAGATAGTAGTCCACAAAGCCCATGCGGCCGATCACGTCCAGCTCATAGTCCAGCCGGCGGGTCACTTCTTCGGCAGGCTGCGGACCGTACAGCCGGCGCATGCCCTCTTCGCTCATGCGGCGCAGCACCTGGGCGTGATCCCCTTCCACCTGAAAGGCCGGCAGTTTGGTAACGCCGAATTCGAAACTGACCTGGCACCGCTGCGCAATGGCCGCCGTGTTGGCCAGCGCGTCCGGCCGTTCGGGAAACAGCGCCGCCATTTCGTCGGCGGTTTTTAAGTACATCTGGTCGCTGTTGCTGTTGCCGAAGGCGGAAGGGTCGTGAATGGATTTGCCGGTTTGGATGCAGATCAGGGTTTTTTGCACCTGGGAATCAGCCCGGGTGAGGAAGTGCACGTCGTTGGTGGCGGCCAGGGGCAGGCCCAGTTCGTCCGCCAGCGCCGTAAGGCCGGGCAGCACGGTTTGCTGGTCCGGCAGGCCGTGGTTTTGCACTTCGATATAATAATGCTCCGGCCCGAACAGGTCGGCATACCACAGCGCGGCTTCCCGGGCGCCGGCCCGGTTGCCCTGCAGCAGGTTTTGGCACAGTTCCCCCGCCAAACAGCCCGAAAGAGCAATGAGCCCTTCGTGATACTGCGTAAGCAACTCCCGGTCGATGCGGGGTTTGCCGTAAAAGCCTTCGGTATGGGCCAGCGACACCAGTTTGATGAGATTCTGATAGCCGGTGTTGTTTTCGCACAGCAACGTGAGGTGATAATAGCGGTTGTCCACCCCGTGGGTGCGCTGGTGGCGGGAACGGGAGGCCACGTAAACTTCGCACCCGATGACCGGATGAATGCCGTTGGCCAGCGCCTGTTTATAAAAATCCACCACGCCGAACATAACGCCGTGGTCGGTGATGGCCACAGCGGTTTGGCCGGCGGCCTTGACCGCCTGCATGAGTTCGCCGATACGGCAAGCGCCGTCCAGCAGGCTGTATTCGGTATGCAAATGCAAATGAGCAAAAGCCGGCACCGGCGGCGCCTCCTTTCGTTAAACGTAAAAAAAGGGCGCGGGGTCACGCCCGTTCTTTTTCTTTGGCCACCCGTTCGGCCCAGGCCAGCACCTTGTTGAGCCGGTGGTTCACGCCCGAACGGCTTAAGGGCTCGGGCAGCATTTGGCCCAGTTCGCTTAAGGAAGCTTCCGGGTTATCCCGCCGCAGTTCGGCCACCCGGCGCAGTTGGTCGGGCAGCAGCGGCAGTTGGCCGTACCGTTCCAGCAGGGCGATGGCCTCTAACTGACGGCGGCCGGCTTCCAGCGATTTGGTGAGGTTGGCGGTTTCGCAGTTGGTGGCCCGGTTCACCTTGTTGCGCAGGTCTTTTTCAATCTTCACGTCCATCAGCGCCAGGGAGGAACGCACCGCCTGCATCATGGTGAGGGCGTCTTCCACCGCTTCGCTTTCTTTATAATACACCACGCTGGCGCCCCGCCGGGTGGTGAGTTTGGGCCGGGTGCGGTATTCGGCCAGCAGGGCGGACAGATCCCGGGCCAGGTGCAGTTTGCCCACGGCGTATTCCAAATGGTGTTCCACATGGGGGTCGGTAACGCTGCCGCAGGACAAAAACAGCCCCCGCAAAAAGGCGCCCACACAGCAATCGTCTTCAAAATTGGCCCGGTTGATGCGCAAAAAGGGCTCTTCCCCCGTGTGGCCGAAAACAGCCAGCACCCGGGTGCGGTCCTTTGGGCGGGACAAGCGAACTGAAAAAAGACCGCCCGCGCGGGCCGGCGCCGTCAGCCGGGCGGAACAGCCGCAAACCTCGCTGAGCAGCCGGCAGAACCGTCGGGCGATCTCTTCATATTTGGATTTAAACTGGAGCGGCTCCCGGTCTACCGACGGGTCGCCCAACAGCATGCCGTACAGCTCCGCCTGCCGGCAGCAGGACTTTTCGGGCCACAGGCCGCACAGTTCACGCTTTACGTCGTAAGAAAAGCTCATGTCACTGTTTTCCTTTTTGAATATCCCGGTGCATGGTAGTGGCTTTAAGATTTTGTTCGGTAAAATGGCGGCACAAGGCTTCGGCTATGGCCACCGACCGGTGCTTGCCGCCGGTGCAGCCGATGGCGATAACAAGCGAGCTTTTGCCTTCATCGGAATACAGCGGCACCAAATAGTCCACCAGGTCCAGCAGGCGGGTCATAAAGCCCTTGGTTTGTTCCTGCCCCATTACGTAATCGTACACCGGCATCTGCAAGCCGGTGAGAGGCTTGAGAGATTCAATGTAAAACGGATTGGGCAAACAGCGCACGTCGATGACCAGATCGGCTTCGGTCGGGGCCCCGTATTTAAACCCGAAAGACATGCAATGAATGGTGAGCCCCCGCACCGAATCACCCAAAAACAGTTCCACAATGCGCTCTTTGAGTTGGGCGGGCGACGTGCCGGTGGTATCGATGATATAATCGGCCCGGCCCCGCAGGGGTTCCAGCAGTTCCCGCTCTTTTTTGACCGAGGCCCGGATGGAGCCTTCGCAATCGTCCATAAGCGGGTGCTTGCGGCGGGTTTCTTTAAACCGGTTATACAGCACTTGATCGCTGCATTCCAAAAACAGGATCTTATAGGCCATATGGTTGGCCGAAAGGGTTTGCAGGGTGTCGGCCAGGCCGTGGAACAAATAGCCGCCGCGGGTATCGGTGACCACCGCTACCTGCTGCAGTTTCTCTTCCACACACAGATCGTAAAATTTTGCCAAAAACGACGGGGGCATATTGTCTACGCAGAAAAAGCCGATGTCTTCCAGCGCGTCCACCGCCCGGGATTTGCCCGAACCGGACAGGCCCGTTACGATCACAAAATCCATAGGTCTCCTCCTATTTTAACACCCGCACTTCACATTCCAGCGGCACGCCGGTTTGGTCAAACACGGTGTGCTGCACTTTTTCGATGAGCATCAACAAATCGCTGGAGGTGGCGTGGTCGGCGTTGATGATGAAGCCGGCGTGCTTTTCGCTGACCTGCGCGCCCCCCACCCGGGCGCCCTTTAAGCCGCACTGTTCGATCAGCGCCCCGGCAAAGTGGCCTTCCGGCCGCTTAAAGGTGCTGCCGGCACTGGGGTATTCCAGCGGTTGTTTGGCCCGGCGGCGATCCATCAGTTCATCCATAGTGTCGCGAATGGTTTGCTGGCTGCCGGGCGAAAGATGAAACACGGCGCCGGTGATAAGGCAGCCGTTTTTTTGATAAACGCTGGTGCGATAGCCCAGCTTGAGTTTTTCGGCCGGCCAGGTTTCGGCCTCCCCTTCGGGGGTGATATGGTCGCTGCTTTCCAGCACCTGTTTCACACAGCCGTCGTAAGCGCCGGCGTTCATAAACACCGCGCCCCCCACCGTGCCGGGAATGCCCCAGGCAAATTCCAAACCGGTGAGAGATTGTTCCAGCGCAAAAGCACACAAACGGGACAGTTTGACCCCCGCGCCGCACCGGACGCGACAGCCGGCCAACAGTTCGATATCATTCAAACCGGCGGTGGAAAGCACCGCCCCCCGAATGCCGAAATCGTGCACGATCACGTTGGAACCGCCCCCCAGCACGCACAGCGCCACCGCGTTTGCGTGGCAAAACCGCAAAATGGCCGCGCACTGGTCCGGGTCGGTCGGTTGCAAAAACAGGTCGGCCGGACCGCCCACCTTAAAGGTGATGTGGTCCCGCATGGGTTCATTTTGCCGGCAAACGCAGCCGATGGATTGGGCGTATGTGAGTAAAGCTTCGGTAGATTCCACACGCAACACTCCCTTGTAGATAAAATGCGACTACACCAGCCGGTAAAGACCCGCGCCGCCGATAATGCCCGCGTCGTTGCCCAGGTCCGCACGGCAAATGCGGGTGTGCTTGGGCAGGTCTTTGTTATAGTCCCCGGCGGCCACCGCTTGGCGCAGGGGTGCCATCAGGGTTTCGCCTTCGTTGCAAATGCCGCCGCCGATGGCGATGAATTCGGGTTGAAAAATGTTCACCAGGCTAATGAGTCCGCAGGCGATATAGTCGATATAGGCGTCCACCACCCGCTTGCCGGCGGCGTCGCCCGCCCGCATAGCGTCAAACGCGGTGCGGCCGCTCACCCGGGCGCCGCCTTCCGACAGAGCCCACATGGCCGAAGCGGGATCGGCGTCCATCGCCGCCTTGGTTTGACGGATGAGGGCGCTGGCCGAAGCGTAGGCTTCCAAGCAGCCACGCACCCCGCAGGAGCAGGGTTCGCCATCTTTCACAATGATCATGTGGCCCAGTTCGGCCCCCGCGTGATTAAAGCCGCTGTAAATGCGCCCGTCAATGATCACGCCGCCGCCCACGCCGGTGCCCAGGGTGATCATAACAAAGTTTTTGGCGCCCTTGCCCGCGCCGGCCAGCAATTCGCCGTAGGCCGCCGCGTTGGCGTCGTTTTCCAAATAGCAGGGCTTGCCCAGTTCCGCCTGCAGCAGCGCCGCCACCGGCGTGTTGCGGAAGGGCAGGTTGTTGGCATAACTCACAATGCCCTGTTCCGGGTCTACACTGCCGGGCACGGCCACGCCTACGTCGGCGATCTGCGCCCAGTCCACCCCGGCGTCAGCCGCCGCCAGCCGGGCGGCTTTGGCCATATCCAACACGGTGGCTTCCGCCGTTTGATCCCGGTTGGTTTTGATCTTGCCCCGGCCGATGATTTGATGATCTTCGGTAACAACGCCGGCGGCAATGTTGGTGCCGCCCACGTCAATGCCCAAATGCAACATGATGTTCGCTCCTTTTTGCGTGGAAAGCCGGCTTAAAACGCCGACCAGATGTTCTTTTCTTCTTCGGTCACCGGGTCGCCCCCGTCCATACCCAAACGGGCCAGCAGTTCCCGGGCGGAATTATACCCCATTTTCTTTTGCCGGTTGTTCATGGCGGCCACTTCGATGATCACCGCCAGGTTGCGCCCCGGTTTAACGGGAATGGTGAGGGAAGGCACCGCCAGGCCCAAAATCTCGGTGGTTTCGTTTTCCAGCCCCATGCGGTCGTATACCTTTTGGGAATCCCATTGTTCCAGATTGATGACCAGGTCTACCTTTTCGGTGAGTTTGACCGAGCCGATACCGAAAATGCGGCGGGCATTGATGATGCCGATGCCCCGCAGTTCAATAAAGTGGCGAATGTTTTCGGGGGCGGCGCCCACCAGGGTTTTGGAGGACACCCGGCGGATCTCCACCGCGTCGTCGGCGATCAGCCGGTGACCGCGCTTGATGAGTTCAATGGCGGTCTCACTTTTACCCACGCCGCTTTCGCCCAGCATAAGAATACCTTCGCCGTACACTTCTACCAGCACGCCGTGGCGAGTGATACGGGGCGCCAGGCGCACCTTGAGCCAGGAAATGAGCGCCGCCGAAAAGGCGGAAGTTTCCTCGCCGGTGGTGAGCAGGGGCACGTCGTGCGCCTGCGCCGCCTGCCGCAGAGAATCGCTGATCTCCAGATCCCGGGCCACCACCACCGCCACCGGGCGGCGGGCAAAAAAGGCGTTGAGCCGCTCTTCCCGTTCGGCGGGCGACAGCTCGGCCAGATAGTAGATCTCGTTCATGCCCAAAATCTGGATGCGGTTGGGGTCAAAATAATCGTAATAACCGGCAAACTGCAAACCGGGCCGGCTGATATCGGACATGCCGATCATCACGCCCGCCGGGTCTTGCCGGCCGCACACCGGCTGCAGGGAAAACTCTTTTATTACCTCAGCCAGCGAAACCGTGTATTCCGTTGCCATAAGCGCCACCTCGTTCGGCATATAATCATAGTCCTATTTATTATAAACGATTTTAGCGGGAATGACAACATTTTTTTCTTTATTCCCGGGCAAATGTGTGGTATACTGTGTAAGAAAACACACAAGGAGGGACTGGCGATGGCGTTTGACGGCGCGTTTTTGCGGCTGGTGCTGGGCGAAATTACCCCCGCCGTTACCGGCGCCCGGGTAGATAAAGTGTATATGCCCGCCAAGCAGGTGGTGGTGCTGGCCCTGCGCAGCCAGGGTTTTGCCGGCAAACTGCTGCTTTCGGCCGACCCCGCCGGCGCCCGCGTACAGTTGACCGACGCGGCCTTTGAAAACCCCGCCGTGCCCCCCATGCTGTGTATGCTGCTGCGCAAAAAACTGGTGGGGGCCAAGCTGTGCGGTTTGCGCCAGCCGGGGCTGGAACGGCTGGCGTTTGTGGATTTTGACACCACCGACGAGTTGGGAGACCCCCAACGGCTCACCCTGGTATGCGAATGCATGGGCCGCAACGCCAATTTGGTGCTGTGCGACGGCAACGGCCGGGTGATAGACGCGGTGCGCCGCACCGACGCGACTGACACCTCCCGCATCATCATGCCGGGGGCGGGTTACATGTCCCCGCCCGCCAAAGGAGATTTTTGCCTGCTGACCGACGATCCCCGCCGGGCGGTGGACGCTTTAGCCGCCACGCCCCTGCCGGCCATTGCCGGGGCGCTGGTGCAAACGGTGCCGGGCATTGCGCCCATTGTGGGACGTGAACTGGCGTTTCGCCTGTGGGCGGACGTTCTGCCCGACCGGCCCATGACTTCTTCCGAAGCCGACGCGCTCACCGAGGCGCTGACCCGGCTGCGGGACCGGCTGCTGGCCGGCCAAGGCGTTCCCACGGCGGTGATGGATGAAACGGGCAAGGGCATCGATTTTACCTTTTTTGCCCCCCGGCAATACGGCGGGGCGGCGGTGTGCGAAACCGCCGAAAGCTACTGCGCCCTGCTGGACGGCTGGTATGCCCGCCGGGAACAAAAGGCGCGCATTCAGGCCAAGGCCCAAAGCCTGCATAGGTTTTTGAACACCACCGTGGCCCGGCTGGCCCGCACGGTTAACGTGCGCCGGGCCGAGTTGGAAAAAGCCCGGGACTGCGACTATTTGCGCAAATACGGCGAACTGCTGAAAGCCAATTTGGGACTGGTAAAGCCGGGGGCAACGGTGTGCCGGGTGCCCGATTATTACGACCCGGAATGCCGCCCCATCGATATCCCCCTTTCCCCCGCCCTGACCCCTCAGCAAAACGCGCAAAAGTATTTTAAAGAATACCGCAAACAATGCACGGCCGCCGGCATGCTGACGGGGCTGATAGACAAAGCGACAGCCGATTTGGCCTATTTAGACAGCGTGGCCGAGGCCCTGGACCGGGCCGAAACCGGTCGGGACGTGGATCTGCTGCAGGAAGAACTGCAGCAAACCGGCTGGTTGAAGGCTCCTAAAGCCGGCAAAAACGGCAAAAACGGCAAGCAGCGGGCGCTGCCCGAGGCGCCGCCCCACCGGTTTGTTTCCTGCGACGGGCTGACCATTCTGGCCGGGCGCAACAACCGGCAAAACGACCGGCTGACCCTGCGCCAGGCGGCGGACGACGACGTGTGGCTGCACACCAAATCGGCGCCGGGCGCCCACGTGATCGTGCAGGCGGAAGGCAAACCGGTGCCCGACAGCACGCTGACCGAAGCGGCGATCATTGCGGCTACTTTGTCGCGGGCGGCGGCTTCGGCGGGGGTGGCGGTGGACTACTGCCCCGTGCGCCGGGTAAAAAAACCGGCGGGCGCCGCCCCGGGTTATGTGATATACGACCGGTACAACACCGCCTACGTTGACCCCGACCCCGCCCTGCTGGAAAAAAGAAAAAAAGACTGATTTTTACAAATTCCCCTTGCTTTTTAGCGGCAGGAATGGCACAATATAACACAGAACATTACAGGAGGTCCGGCAAGTATGAAACATCAAATGGTGATCGTATTGAATTTAGGCGGCTCCCAGGCCCTGACCGTGGCCAAGCGGGTGCGGGAATGCGGCGTTTACAGTCAGGTGATTCCCTACACCGCCGAACCGGAAGAACTGGCGGCGCTGGCACCCCGGGGCATTATTGTGACCGGCACCTGCGACAACGTGCACGCCGCCGCGGCCGAAAAAGCCCCCCGCCTGGCGGAAGTGGGCTGTCCCGTGCTGGAAGTGGGCATGGGCACCGCCGTTTCGGTGGAAGCGCTGGCAGGCGGCATCGGCAAAACCTGTTTGGATAACTTTTTGAAAATCACCTGCGACTGCACCGGCGACTGGTCGATGGCCGACTTTGCCCGCCAAAGCGCTGAAGAACTGCGCCAAACCATTGGGGACCGGCGGGTGCTGATAGGCGTGACCGGGTTAGACACCGCCACCACCGCCGCCCTGCTGGCTCAGGCCGTGGGCAAGCAATGCACGGCCGTGGTGATCGATTCAGGCCTGCTGCGCAAAAACGAAGTGCAAAACACCATGGAAGCCCTGAAAGGGCTGGACCTGAACGCGGTGAAGGTGAACGCCGAAACCAAATTCATGTTCAAACTGCTGGGCATTGACGATCCGGTGAAGAAAAAAGCCATCATCACGCAGGAATACGCCGCCCTGCTGGAGCGCGAAGCCGCCCGCCACGAGGCGACCTGCCTGGCGCTGGGCACCGTTTACACCGATTTGCTGGTGAACCGGGCTCTGCCGCTGGAATGGCAGCCGGAGATCACGCTGGAGCCCCTGCACAATCTGTTTAAGGACGAGGTGCGCCAGCTGGCTGAAATTTTGGGCCTGCCGGAGGAGATCCGCCGCCGCCAGCCCCTGCCCCTTTACGGTCTGGCCACCCGGTGCATAGGCGCCATTACCATGGAACGGCTGGACCTGCTGCGGGATGCGGACGCCATTTATGACGAAGAGATCCGCAAAGCCAAGTTGGACAAAAACGTGAACCAGTTTTTTGCGGCCATCACCAACTTTAAAAGCGCCGCCATTCGGGGCAACCGGCAAACCTATGAATACACGCTGGTGCTGCGGGCGGCCGCTACCAACGATTTTATTTCCGCCCAGTGGTCGGAGATCCCCACCGACCTGCTGCGCACCATCAGCCGCCGCCTCACCACTGAACTGAGCGGTGTGAGCCGGGTGCTGTTTGACGTAACGTCCACCCCGCCTTCGGCCATAGAATTCGAATAAAATCATAAAAAAGGAGCCCCTTCTCCTGTCCCGCCGGACAGAAAAGGGCTCCGCTTTTATCCGCGGTTTGCCGGCTTGTTAAAAGCCTTGGGTAAACCAAACGTTTTCAATTTGAAAGGTGCGGCCGTTCAAATATTGCAAACACCCGCCGGGCGTGGTAAAGTGAAAGGCGAGTTTGTAGGAATACAGCGCCTGATGCTTGAAACCCTGCTTTTTATCGGCGGCGTTTTTGCCGTATTTGCCGTCGCCCACCAGGGGGTAGCCCACGCTGGCCAGATGCGCCCGGATCTGATGGGTGCGGCCGGTGAGCAAATGCACTTCCAGCAAACTCACCCCGCCGCGGCAGGCCAGCCGCCGGTATTGGGTGCGAATGGTGCGCCCGCCCGGTTGGGGCGACGTGAACACCCGCACTAGATTCTGCTCTTCGTTTTTGGTCAAATAGCCGGTGAGCAGGGCTTCTTCGGGTTCCACTTTGCCGTGGACCAGGCACAAATAGTATTTATCGATTTGCCGGTCTTTCAGCTTTTCGTTGAGCACCCGCAGGGCCTCGGCGTTTTTGGCGGCGATCACCAGCCCGCCGGTGTTGCGGTCGATTCGGTTGGCCAGCGCCGGCGCAAAGGACTGTTCGGCGGTGGGGTCATAGGCCCCTTTTTCGTACAAATACCGCTTCACGCGCTGAATCAGGGTGTCGGTGGCGTTTTGCTTATCTTCATGGCACAGCAGGCCTTCCGGTTTGTTGAGCAGCAGAATGTTATCGTCTTCATACACCACGTCCAGCGCCTTGCCCGCCTGGGTAAAATCAAACCGCACCGGCCGGGGGGTCAGCACGTCGTCGGGCAAATACACGTCTACCGCGTCGCCGGGCTGCAGCCGGCTGTCGGGCGCCGCCCGTTTGCGGTTGACCTTCACGTTTTTGGTGCGCACCGCCTTATACAACAAAGGCGCGGGCAAAGCGGGAAAGGCTTTGGTCAAAAACCGGTCCAGCCGCTGGCCGGCGTCATTTTCACTGACAAGCAACGATTTCATACAGTAACCTCACCGTAAAGGAGTTTGTAACATGAGTTCGGTACACGACGGGCACCGGAGCCGCATGCGGGAAAAACTGAAAACCGCCGGGCTGGGCGCCCTGCAGGATCACGAAGTGCTGGAATGGCTGCTGCAATACACCATCCCCCGGGGCGACGTGAATCCCCTGGCCCACCGGCTGATGCGTCGGTTCAACGGGCTGGGCGGCGTGCTTTCGGCCGACTATGAAAAGCTGATAGAAGTAGAGGGTGTGGGCGATACCACCGCCCTGTTTTTAAGCAATTACGTGAGCGTGTATAAACGGTACGTCATCAGCTGCGAAAGCCAAAAACGCTACCGGTTCGATTCCGCCCAGTCGCTGGCCCGGTATTTGGTGAACCGGTTTGTAGACTGCCGGGGCGAGACCCTGCGCCTGCTGTGCTTAGACAGTTCGCTTTGTTTGCTGACCGACCGGGTGATAGGCGAAGGCGGCGCCGCTTCGGTGCGGCTGGATACCCGCGCCATGATAGAAACCTGTGTGCAAAGCAAGGCCACGTTTGCGGTGCTGGCCCACAACCACCCCAGCCAACTGTTGCTGCCGTCTAAAAGCGACGTGGAAACTACCCGATCGGCGGCCCAAATGCTGGCCGCGGTGCAGGTGCGCCTGCTGGATCACGTGATCGTGGGGCTGGACGGGTGCTTATCGATGGCCGAGTCCAAGGAATTTGCCCACATTTTTGCCCGGTAACGGCTCCGGCCGAAACAACAATATCCCGAACCGAGGGCTATGCTTCGCCCTCGGTTTTTGTTTGCCCCAGCATGGCCAAAAAGGCGGCTTCGTCTATTACGGGCACGCCCAGCGCGTTGGCTTTTTCCAGTTTGCTGCCGGCGGCTTCCCCCGCCAGCACATAGTCGGTTTTTTTGGAAACAGACGAGGACGCCTTGCCGCCCGCCGCTTCGATCATGGCGGTGGCCTGGTCCCGCTTTAAGGTGGGCAGGGTGCCGGTGAGCACCACCGTTTTGCCGGCCAGCGCCCCGCCGGCGGGCCGCCGGGCGGAGGTAAAGTTAAGCCCCAAGGCCCGCAGTTCTTCCACCAGCTCCCGGGTGCCGGGCTGGGCAAAAAAGGCCAGCACACTGTCGGCCATAATAGCGCCGAAGCCGTCGATCGCCAGCAGCTCGTCCCGCCCGGCCGACATTAACGCGTCCAGGTCGGCAAAGGCGGCTTCCAGCAATTTGGCGGCTTTTTCACCCACGTGGCGAATGCCCAGACCGAACAACAGCCGCCACAGTTCGTTTTGTTTGGATTTTTCGATAGCGCCGATCAAATTAGCGGCCGACTGGTCGCCCATGCGGTCGATGGCGGCAATCTGCTCCGCCCGCAGGCGGTAAATGTCCGACGGCTTTTGCACCAGGCCGCCGGCGGTCAACTGCACCACCACCGCCGGGCCCAGACCTTCAATATCCATGGCGTCCCGGCTGGCAAAGTGGATCAGGTTGCGTTCCAACTGGGCGGGGCATTCGGGGTTGACGCAACGCAGGGCGGCTTCGTCTTCCACATGCATCACCGGCTGGCCGCAGGAGGGGCACACGCCGGGCATGCGGTAGGGCATCGCCCCCGGTTTGCGGGCGGCCACGCCGATCACTTCGGGAATGATCTCCCCTGCCTTGCGCACCAAAACAGTGTCGCCGATATGCAGATCCTTTTCGGCAATAAAATCTTCGTTATGCAAAGTGGCCCGCGCCACGGTGGTGCCCGCCAGCCGCACCGGTTCAAACACAGCGGTGGGGGTGAGCACGCCGGTGCGGCCCACCTGCACTTCCACGTCTAACAACACGGTTTCTTTTACTTCGGGCGGATATTTATAGGCAATGGCCCACCGGGGGAATTTGGCGGTGCTGCCCAACTGTTCCCGCAGGGCCAGATCGTCCAGTTTGATCACGGCGCCGTCGATATCAAAGGCCAGTTCGCCCCGGCGGGCGCCGATGGCTTCCACCGCTTCCACCGCCTGCTGTATACTGTCGCACCGGGTGTAAAAGGGCAGCACGGTCAGGCCCAGGTCCCGCATACCGTCCAGCGAGGCGATATGGGAAGCAAACGAAATCCCCTGGGCCTGCTGCAGGTTAAAGCAGAAAATATCCAGTTTACGGCGGGCGGTGACCGCCGCTTTTTTTTGGCGCAGCGCGCCGGCGGCGGCGTTGCGGGGATTCTTGGCAGGCTGTTCCCCCGCCAGTTCCTGGGCTTCCACCAGCGCCTGAAAACTGGCGTGCGACATATACACCTCGCCCCGGGCTTCCAGATAAGGCACAGGCGTGTTGAGCCGGGCGGGAATGGTGGCGATGGTGCGCAGGTTTTCGGTCACGTCCTCGCCGGTTTGTCCGTCGCCCCGGGTGGAGCCCCGCACAAACACGCCGTTGCGGTATTCAATAGAAACCGAAAGACCATCGATCTTGGGTTCCACGCTGTAAACCGGGTGGGGCACCACGGCCCGCACCTTGCGGTCAAATTCATATAGTTCTTCCATCGAAAAGGCGTCCCGCAGGCTTTCCATGGGCACGGTGTGAACAACGGGCGTGAACAGCGAAGAAGCCGCGCCCCCCACCCGCACGGTGGGCGAATCGGCCGTGCGCAGGTCGGGGAACTGATCTTCCAATTCCTCCAGCCGGCGCAGCAGCCGGTCGTATTCATAATCCTCAATTTCGGGGCTGTCTTGATTATAGTACCGGTCGCTGTGATAGCGCACCTGGGCGCGCAATTCTTCTATTTGCTGCTGTGCGGTTTGTCGGTCCATGTTACGGAACTTCCTTTCGATCGGTTTCTTGGGGATCCACGCCGTAATCGTTCACGTCGGCCAGCGGGTCGGCAGAACGCTCCACCCGGGTGTAATAATCGGGCACCCGGCCCACGATAACGGTTTCGGCAATTATAAAATTGGTGGTAACAGTGCGGGCCGCCCGGCACCGGGGCGCCACCGCCACCGTGCGGCCGGTGACCTGCAGCATGATCTGGTGGCGGGTCTGGTTGATGCCCGCGTCGTCAAACCGGTTGGCAAACGAGCATTCCACCGAACAGGACATTTCGATGGGAAACGTGAGGGCCGGGCCCCGGCCCAGAAAAAAATCGCCGCCTATCACCGTGCCCACCGGCAAAGACACTTGCCCGAAATCCACCCGGTCAAACGCCGCCTGCACGCGGGCGGCCACCAGCGCCTTAAAGGCGTTGAGCTTGGCCATATCGGTGTTTACCGCCGTAACGGCCCCGTCCTCCCCCGTGCAAAGGGTCACCAGTTCGGTATAGGCCAAGGGCTGATCGCGCAGCAGGTCGTTCACCTGCTGGTTGATGATGGACAGGGTGACGCTTTCGGCCTTGCTTTCGGCCAACTGCTGCAGCAGGGGCCGCAGGCGTTCGGTAAAGCCGACCAGCAAAGCAGCCAGCCCCGCCGCCACCAGCACCAGCGCCGCCATGCGCCGGGCGCGCTTGCGTTTGCGCATGATCCCTTCTCCCCCTTTTGGAAAAGCGTTGTGTTTTCTTTGTATGCACAAACGGGGGAACCGGTTACCGCCCGGAGCGGTTTTTACGGTATTATTATACCATACAAGCCCATAGAATACAAGATTTTTGCCGTGGAAATGCGCCGGTGAAAATATTTGAAAATTTATCGATTTAAAGCGTAAAAAAATATTGACTTTCCGCCGCTTTGCTTTATAATAATACCATATTGGTTTTTTGCGAGAAAGAAGGTTTGTGTTATGAAAATCGCAATTTACGGATACGGCAATCTGGGCCGCGGCGTGGAATGCGCCGCCCGGCAAAATCCGGACGTGGAACTGGTGGGCGTGTTTACCCGCCGACCGCCCGAAACGGTGCAAACGCTCACCGGCGCACCGGTTTACGCCGCCGGCGAACTGGCCGGGTTTAAGGAGCAGATCGACGTGCTGGTGCTGTGCGGCGGCAGCGCTACCGACCTGCCGGCCATGACCCCCGCCCTGGCCGCGGACTTTAACGTGATAGACAGTTTTGACACCCACGCCCGTATTCCCGACCATTTTGCGGCAGTGGACGCCGCCGCCCGGCAAAGCGGGCACATCGCCCTGATCTCGGCCGGATGGGACCCGGGCATGTTTTCCCTCAACCGGCTGTATGCCGGCGCCGTGCTGCCCGAAGGGCAGGATTACACCTTTTGGGGCCGGGGCGTGAGCCAAGGCCATTCCGACGCCATTCGCCGCATTCCCGGCGTGGCGGACGCCCGCCAATACACCGTGCCGGTGGAAGAGGCTCTTGCGGCCGTGCGGGCGGGCCAGACGCCCCAACTCACCACCCGCCAAAAGCACCGGCGGGAATGCTATGTGGTGGCCGAAGCCGGCGCCGACCGGGCGGCCATTGAAACCGCCATTAAAACCATGCCCAATTATTTTGCCGATTACGACACCACCGTGACCTTTATTACGGCTGAAGAAATGAAGCGGGACCACAGCGAACTGCCCCACGGCGGGTTTGTGATACACACCGGCAAAACCGGCCTGCACGGCCAGCACACCCACACCATTGAATACCGGCTCACGCTGGATTCCAACCCGGAATTCACCGCCGGCGCCATTGTGGCCTTTGCCCGGGCCATTCACCGCATGCACGGCCGGGGCGTTACCGGCTGCCAAACCGTGTTTGACGTGGCGCCCAAAGACCTTTCGCCCCTGACGCCGGAAGAACTGCGGGCCAAGCTGCTGTAACAAACCATACGACGAAAGAAGCGTTTTTGCAACAAAAACGCTTCTTTTTTTTGCCAAAAATCCCCTGTCCGCGGGCTTGACAAACCGCCGGGAAAGGGGTATAGTATCAGTAAATGAACACGTTCATAAAAAATCATTTTTTCAGACAGGAGGCATTTTGTGCCCAAACGGATAGAAAATGTGAAAGAACAGCTGCTGGCGGAAGCCCGCCGGCAGATCGCCCGGCAAGGCTACGGCAAAACCACCGTGCGGTCGGTGGCCGCCGCCTGCGGCATTGCGGTGGGCACGGTGTATAACTACTTTGCTTCCAAAGACGCGCTGATCGCCGCTTTTATGGCGGACGACTGGTGCCGGGTGCTGGCCGAACTGGCCGCCTGCGACGTTGCCGACAAGCGGGTCTTTTTGGAGCGGATATACATCGCCCTGCGGCAGTTTGCCGACGCCCACGCCGCCTTGTTTACCGACGCCGCTGCCGAAAAAGTGTATGCTTCCGCGGGACCGGTGCGGCACGGCATGCTGCGGGATCAGCTGGCCGATCTGCTGGCGCCGGTGTGCCGGCCGGCGGAGGATCCGGCCTTTGCCGCCCGGTTTTTGGCCGAAGCCATGCTGACCTGGACCATGGCCGGCGTGCCCTTTGCCACACTGTATACCGTATGCAAAAATCTTATATAAAAAGGAGCGACCCCCTTATGAGCAGTTTTGAAAACCTTCGCATTGTAGACAACTTTTACCAAACCTCCCTGTTCTTCCCCATGCCCACGGTGATCATCAGCACCCTGTGTGAAGACGGTTCCACTTCGCTGGGGCCCTATTCGCTGGTGCAGCCCTATTACGTGGCGGGCAAGGATTATTACGCCATGCTGCTGTGCTGCCGCAATTCCTCCAACACCGCCCAGCACCTGCTGCGCAACGGCAAATGTGCCTTGAATTTTATCAGCGACGACCCCAAAATGTTCAAAGAAGCGGTCAAACTGTCCTGGCCGGGCGACAAGCCGGCCGAAAAAATGGCCAAATGCAATTTTGTGCTGGAAGACAGCCTGCTGCAGGAAGAAACGGGCGAACAGCGGCCTCAGGTGCTGCGAGACGCCATTCAGGTGATTGAATGCACCTGGGTGCGGGAACTGGACGGCGCGGCCAACGACGCCCCCGGCCAGCTGGACAGCTATGAAGGGCCCTACCACGATTTTAACGGCATTACCAGCAAATTCGGCGCACACTTCATTTTACGGGTAGACAAGATTTTGATGAAAAAACAGTACAGCGACGCCATCATCAACGGCGTGAAGGCGGGGGATTTCCCGCCTCTGCCGGTGGATTACGGCTACCGGGATTCCAAAAACTTCTGGTTCCACCGCAAGCGCCGCATGCGGGCGGAACTGCTGCAGGTGCGCAAAGCGTCGCTGGCTTCGGTGCGCTACGCCGCCGACCGGGCGGACGACAAAGTGAAATTCACCGACGACGCGCTGGAAACCATTTTGGGCGTGCCGCGGGTGTTCCTTTCGGTGGTGCTCAAGGGCTGTGTTTCCTGGGCCAAAGAAAACAACGTGGAACTGATCACCGCCGAGCATATGAAGATCATAAACGACAAACGGGCCAAAGAAAAGAATAAAAAATAACAAAAACGGGAGTTGTGTGAAATGAAAGTTGTGTTGGCCGGCGCCTTTGGCAATTTGGGCGCCGAAATTTTGAAAGAACTGTGCCGGCGCGGACATGAAGTGGTGGCCGCCGACGTGGCCGAACGGCCGGTGGAAGGCGCCGAAGGGCATTATACCTTCCGCCACATAGACGCCACCGATCCCGCCACGCTGCAGGGGCTGTGCGACGGGGCCGAAGTGGTGATCACCACCGTGGGGCTCACAGGGGCTTCCACCCGCTTTACCGCGTACGACATCGATTACAAGGGCAACATGAATTTGTACGCCGAAGCCAAGCGGGCGGGCGTGAAAAAATTCAACTATGTTTCGGTGATCTCCTGCGACGAGCCGGGCGCCGAAAAAGTGCCCATGCTGCACGCCAAATATATGGTGGAACAAGAAATCAAGCAACAGCCCATGGACTGGGTGATCTATCGCCCCACCGGCTATTTTTACGACATTGCCAAGGTGTTTAAGCCCTATGTGGAAAAGGGCGAAATGCAGCTGCTCAAGGGCTACGGCGGCGTGAAAGCCAACGTGGTGGACTGCCCGGATTTTGCCGCGTTTATTGTGGACCACATGAACGATACCAACGTAAGCTTCAACGTGGGCGGCAAAGAGACCTATACCTATGAAGAAATGGCCGCCATGTGCTTTAAGGCGGCGGGCAAGCCCGTAAAAATCAAGTGGGCGCCCATTTGGCTGTTTGGCATTTTGGCCAACCTGCCCAAGATCAAAAAGGCCGGCAAGCATGATATCATTCTGTTTTCCAAATGGACGCTGAGCCACGATCTGGTGGGCGACACGGCGGTGGGCGAAAAAAGCTTTGCCGCGTATTTGCAAGACTATTTCGGTTAAAAAAGGAGAGCGCGACCTATGGAATGGGCTTTATTGGGCATTTTGTTTGCCGTGTGCGCGGCGCTGTGCGCCGTGGGCTTTTATAAATTCGTTTATTTTCTCTCCATCGGCTACGGCTTTGCGGTGGCGGGCGGCGGCATTGCCGTTTTGGTGATGTATTGCCTGGCTCCCACGGCCACCCCGCTGTGGATCGTGCTGGCCCAGGCGGCCTTATTTGTCGCCTACGGTGCGCGGCTTTCGGGCTTTTTGCTGGTGCGGGAACTGAAAAACGCTTCCTTTAACAAAACCGACGTGAAACGGCAAACGCTGGACAAAAACAGCGAAAAGAAAATGCCTGTTTTTGTGCTGTGCGCCATTTGGCTGTGCGTTTCCGCCTTGTATGTGGCGCAGGTCAGCCCCATGCTGTATCGGTTCCGCAACGGCGCCGCCGACTGGCCGGTACCGGTCATTGGTTTTGCCGTTTCGGTGCTGGGGCTGGTGCTGGAATCGGTGGCCGACCATCAAAAATCCGTGCAAAAAGCGGCCCGGCCCGATATGGTGGCCACCCGGGGGCTTTACCGCGTGGTGCGCTGCCCCAACTATTTGGGCGAGATCGTATTCTGGACGGGCGTGCTGATCGCCGGCCTGACCGGTTTGCGCACCGTGGGCCAATGGATCCTGGCGATCGCGGCCTACGTTTGCATTGTGTATATTATGTTTAACGGCGCCCAACGCCTGGAAAAACGCCAAATGAAGCGGTACGGCGACAACCCGGAATATGCGGCCTATGCCGACAAAACCCCCATTATTATTCCCCTGCTGCCCATTTACCATTTGAACAAACCCGAAGCGTAACGGGAGGAAACCTGCATGAAAGATTATTCCGTTATGATGGCGCTGGTGGATTTTGTGCCGGTGGCTCTGTTTGGGGCGGCGGCGGTGATCCTGATGCGCGATTTATACAACAAAATGAGCAAAGGCGCCTTTGCCCTGTTTGCCGCCGGGTGCATCGATATTGTGTGCGCCGGCGGGCTGAAGGCGCTGTATAAACTGCTGTACGCGGCGGGTGTGTGCGATTTTGCGCCTCTTAACACGCTCATGCTCCCCCTGCAGTCCATCGGCTTTATGCTGGCGGGCGTCGGCGCGGTGGCCATGCTCACCCACCGGCAAAAGGCTGCCGCACTGGCGGTGGCGCCCCCGGTGTTCAGCGGCACGTTTGTGTTTGTTACCCTGATGGTGGCGGGCCTTGGCATGCTGAACACGGTGTTGAGCGTGCTGGCCGCCAAATGCCGCAAGGGCTGGGTGATCGCTTTGTTCGTATTATCCTTTGTGTGCAGCTTGTGCATGGGCTATTTGGCTTCCCGCGATTTTACGCAGGCGGCCATGAACTGGCTGGCCGAAGCAGTGAACGTGATGGGCCAGGGCGCCTTTTTGCTGGGCGCCGTGTTGCTGCACAAGGCCGGTCTGGCCGCGTTGCATTTGCGGGATGGTGACGTTGCATGACGCACGATATGATGCAGGCGCTGTCGCGCCGCTTTGCGCTGGCGGAACAGGACGCGGGCGAATTTGCCCACATGAAAGTGAAAGGCATGCGCTTTACCCTGCATGCCTACGAAGCCGCGGGGCTGGGCCACGTTTCGGTTATGACCGCCACGGGCTTTTTGGGTTTGATGAGAATGGACACGGTGATCGTCAACCCCACCCAAATCGACCTGCCGCTGTTTTCTTACGACCGTATACAAGCCGCCGGCAACGACACGTTGATTATGGAACTGTATGACACCCTGCTGACCGGCTACGATCCGGCGCCGCTGCAAGCCGTGGCCGCCCGTTATGCCGCTCTGCCCGACCGGAACTCAGGCGCCCACTGGTACGACGGCATACGCCTGGCGCCAGCCGTGAGCAAAAAAGGCAAAAAGATCACCCCCGCGCTGGATGAAATGACCGCCGCGTTTTGGGAAGCCTATCTGGCCCTGCCCGCCGAACAGGTGACCGACCCGGCCGCCAAGCAGGCCAAGGCCCGGGCCTACGTGGACGGACTGCTGCGGCAGGGCGGCCCCTCTACCGACGTGTTCAAAAAAGAAATGGGCGAACAGGCCACCGCCGCGTTGTTCCGCAAGGTGCTGTTTGCCACAGAATAATTTTCAAACGTAAAAAAGCCTCTTTTGTCCGCAGGACACAAGAGGCTTTTTGAGTTTTATTACAGACCGGGAATACTAACAAAACAGCCCGGGCGGTGTTATTCTTTGACTGAATTAGCTTTAAATGATATATCGCCTGACGGCGATATGATATACCGTGCTGACACACGGTATGATATATTGCTCCTTCGTCGCAATATGATATAATATCCGTTCCTTCATACGCCCGCGGGCGTATATCATACCCGCAGGGTATATC
>CADBNN010000038.1 GCA_902796075.1 Oscillospiraceae bacterium
ACCGAAAACAACAAGCTGCTGTTTGAAATGACCGCCAAATACGGCACCCCCTATTTTTCCAACTACATCAATTCCGACATGGAACCCAGCGACGTGCGCTCTATGTGCTGCCGCCTGCGGCTGGACCTGCGGGAACTGCGCAAAAAATCCGGCGGTTTCTTCGGTTCGGGCGAATCCACCGGCTCCATCGGCGTGGTCACCATCAACATGCCCCGCATCGCCTATCAGTCGAAAGACGAAGCCGAATTTTACGCCCGGCTGGATAATTTGATGGACATTGCCGCCCGCAGCTTAAAAACCAAGCGCACGGTCATCACCAAGCTGCTGGATCAAGGACTGTATCCCTACACCAAACGGTATTTGGGCACCTTCGAAAATCACTTTTCCACCATCGGTTTGGTGGGCATGAACGAAGCCTGCCTGAACGCCTGCTGGCTGAAAGTCGACCTGACCGACGAAAAAGCCCAACGCTTCACCCGCGACGTGCTTAACCACATGCGGGAACGGCTGTCGGACTATCAGGAACAATACGGCGACCTGTACAACCTGGAAGCCACCCCGGCCGAATCCACCACCTATCGCTTTGCCAAGCACGATAAGGAAGAATTCCCGGATATCATCACCGCCAACATGAACGGTACCCCCTATTACACCAACTCCTCTCACCTGCCCGTCGGCTTCACCGAGGACGTGTTCTCCGCCCTGGATATTCAGGACGATCTGCAAACGCTGTACACCTCCGGCACCGTGTTCCACGCCTTTTTGGGTGAAAAACTGCCCGACTGGAAAGCGGCCGCCAATCTGGTGCGCAAAATTGCCGAAAACTACAAACTGCCCTATTACACCATGTCCCCCACCTATTCGGTGTGTAAAGATCACGGCTATTTGACCGGCGAGCAGACCACCTGCCCCATCTGCGGCCAAAAAACCGAGGTTTACAGCCGCATCACCGGTTACTATCGCCCGGTGCAGAACTGGAACGACGGCAAGGCCCAGGAATATAAGGACCGTATGGTATACAACATCGGCCATTCCCACCTGACCCACACCGGCCCCAATCCGGCGCCGGTAGACGAGCCCGCCCCCGCCGCCGCGCCCCAGGCCGCTCAAACCGCCGCGGCGGAAAGCAAGATCCTGCTGTTTAAAACGCCCACCTGCCCCAACTGCAAAGCGGCCGCCGCCCTGCTGGAAAAAGCCGGCGTGGCCTACACCGCCAAAAATGCCAACGAAGAGCCCGAACTGGTGGCCCGTTACGGCATTATGCAGGCGCCCACCCTGGTGGTGCCCACGGCCGACGGGTTTGAAAAATACCGCGGCGTTTCCGACATCAAAGGCTGGTTAATGAAACAATAAGCCTACCGAAAAACGAGCGAGCAGAGATTGCGCAGGCGCAGTTTCTGCTCGTGTTGTACACACAGAAAGTGAGAAGCAATATGTATGATGTGATCGTAGTGGGCGGCGGCCCCGCCGGTATGACGGCGGCGCTGTATGCCCTGCGCAACGGCAAAACCGCCCTGGTGATCGAAAAAGCCGGTTTCGGCGGGCAGATCACCCATTCCCCCAAGGTGGAAAACTATCCCGGCACCTTGTCTATGAGCGGCAATGAATTTGCCGACGCCATGCTGGAACAAATTCTGGCCCAGGGGGCGGAAATTGAACTGGCGGCTGTGACCGGCGTGGAAGACGGCGGCAGCGTGAAAGTGGTGACGACCGACGACGGCGGCCGGTTTGAAGGCCGCACCGTGGTGCTGGCCACCGGCGTGAAGCACCGCATGCTGGGCCTGCCCGGCGAAAACGAGTTGGTGGGCGAAGGCGTTTCATTTTGCGCCGTGTGCGACGGAGATTTTTATAAAAACAAAACCGTGTGCGTAGCCGGCGGCGGCAATTCCGGCCTGCAAGAGGCCCTGCTGCTGGCCGACAAATGCGCCCACGTTACCGTGCTGCAGGACCTGCCCGCCTTTACCGGCGAACAACGCCTGCAAGACGCCTTGTTTGCCCGCCCCAACGTGACCGGGCTGACCGGCGTTACCATTGAATCGCTGCAAACCGGCGCCGGCGGCCTTTGCGGCGTGGGCATCCGCCAAAACAATGAAAGCCGCGTTATCCCCTGCGACGGGCTGTTTGTGGCCATCGGGCTTATTCCCGAAAACGAGCCCTTCGCCCCCTTGGCCGAACTGAACGCCTACGGCTATTTTGCCGCCGACGAACAGTGCCAAACCCGCACCCCCGGCGTGTTTGTGGCCGGCGACTGCCGCGCCAAAGGCGTGCGCCAGCTCACCACCGCCGTGGCCGACGGCGCCACCGCCGCCCTGGCCGCCTGCCGCTATTTGCAGCAAGGGGCGTAACGGCCGCCCAAACAGCATAACGCTTACACGCAAAGCACCGCAAGCTAACACGCTTGCGGCGCTTTTTTTGTCAATTATTGACAAAAACTTCTTTCATTTTTCTACACAAAGTTATAGCAGCGTGCTTCTGGACAAAATTGAAATCGATGGTACAGTAAAGATATATACTATCTTTCTAATAATGTATTTACAGGAGGTCAATTTTTTATGGCGGAAATCTGCAAAGTCATCCAATATGAAGGGGATAACAGCACCTTTATCTGGAAGCACCCGATGGAAGATTTCAACAATCTCACCCAGCTGATCGTTCATGAATCCCAGGAAGCGATCTTTTTTATGAACGGGCAGGCGCTGGATCTGTTCGGGCCGGGGCGCCACACGCTGGAAACCCAGAACATCCCCAAAATCGGCAAATACCTCAACCGGGCAACGGGCGACAGCACGCCCTTCCACTGTGAGGTATATTTCATCAACAAAACCGTGCAAATGGGGCTGAAATGGGGCACCGATTCCAAGGTGCGGTATATCGATCCGGATTTCGGCATTCCCATTGAACTGGGCGCTTCGGGCGAAATGAACATGATGGTGTCTGACAGCCGCAAGCTGCTGATAAAACTAGTGGGCACCATGAAGGGCATCGCCTGGGAAGAACGGGGCAGCGGCTTTACCAAATCAATTCAAAACGCGTTCCGGCCTTTGATCTCTACTGCGGTCAAATCCAATCTTTCGCCGGCGATCAAAGCCGGTCAGTTCGATATTTTGGAAGTGGACGAACATCTGGAAGAGATTTCGGCCGTGCTGCGCGAGCGCATTGTGGGCGGTTTTGAAGAATACGGGCTGACCATTCCGCAGTTTTATTTGACCACGGTGGTTTTGCCGGAAGGCGATCCCAATTTTAAGCGCTTGCGCGAACTGCACGCCATTTCGCTGCAAACCCGCATGATCAAAGCCGAAGGCGCCATTCGCGCCGCCCGTGCGCAAACCGAAGCCGAAGTAACGGTGGCGGAACGCGCAACGGAACTGGAACGGCAAACCACCCAAACCGAAGTTGCCAAACGGGAAGCGGAACGCAAGATCATTGAAGCCCAGGCCGAAGCGGAAGCCACCCGGCAAGCCGGCTTTGCCGAAGCCCAGGTGATGCAGGCGCAAGGCATTACCAAAAAGGATTACGTTGCCGCCGAAGTGCAAAAGGCTTACGCCGAAGGCATGGGCCAAATGGGCGCCAACGGCGGCGGATCCTCCACCATGGGGGATATCGTCGGGCTGGGCGTCGGTCTGAAAGCCGCCGGCGCCATGGCCGACCAGTTGGGCGGTATGTTCAACGGCGCAGGCAGCGCGCCTGCCGCACCGGCCGACGACATGGCGGCGTTTAAAGCCAAAGTGGAAAAATTAACGGTTATGAAAGAAGCCGGGCTGATCACCGAAGAAGAATTCAACCGAACCAAAGCCCAGCTGCTTTCCAGCATTCTGTAAACGGAGGAACGAAACAATGAAAAAAGGATTTACCGTATATGCGGCTTTGTGGGCCGTTTTGCTCGTGGCGTTCAACGCCGTTGTGTTTTTGGTACGCCCCGTTATACCCGGTTTCACCGTTTCGTATGACGGCCGCTTTTGGGTGGCGTGGGGATTTATCACGCTGGCCTTTGCGGGCAATTTGCTGTGTGCGTTTATCGCCTTTAAAGCCGAAAATCTCAAAAAAATGTTTTATAAGCTGCCGCTGATCACCCTCAGCCGGTCGGCGCTTATCGCCATGCTCATTGTCGGCGCGGGGCTTATGCTGGTCCCCAACTGCCCGGCATGGATCGCGGCGATCGTCTGCGTCCTCATTGCGGCATTCAACGCCATTGCCGTTATCAAAGCGGCCTGGGCGGGCGACGCGGTAGAAAAAATCGACGAAAAAGTAAAGACCCAAACGGCGTTTATCCGCAGCCTCACCGTAGATGCAGACGGCCTTCTCGCCCGCGCCCAAAGCGAGCCCATAAAAGCGGAATGCAAAAAGGTATACGAAGCCGTGCGCTATTCCGACCCGATGTCTAACGAAGCGCTTTCCGTGATCGAAGCGAAGATCACCGTGCAGATGGACGCATTGGCCGGGGCGGTCGCCGCACAAGACGAAGCCGCGGTCGGCACGATCGCCAACGAAGTTTTGATTTTGTTGAACGACCGCAACAACAAGTGCAAATTATTGAAATGAGTGTGAATCATGGCTGTTCTGAAATGTAAGATCTGCGGCGGCGATATGGAGATCTCCCCCGACAAAACGTTTGGCACCTGCGAATATTGCGGCAGCACCATGACGCTGCCCAAAATCGACGACGACCAGCGGGCGGCCGCCTTTAATCGCGGCAACCATTTTCGGCGGGCCGGCGAGTTCGATCAAGCGCTGCAAGTGTATGAACGCATTGTGGCCGAAAACCCCCAAGACGCCGAAGCCCACTGGTGCTGCGCCTTGTGCCGTTTTGGCATTGAATGGGTGGAAGACCCGGCGACCATGGAATATTTGCCCACCTGCCATCGCGCAAGCCTGGAGCCTTTTACCGGCGACGTTGACTATTTGGCCGCGCTGGAATATTCCGACGGTATCACCCGCCGCCAATATCAAAAGGACGCCGCCCGCATTGCCGACGTGCAAAAAGGCATTTTGGCCACGTCGCAAAACGAACAGCCGTTCGACGTTTTTATTTGTTACAAAGAAAGCGACGCCAACGGGAACCGCACGGTGGACAGCACCCTGGCGCAGGACGTGTATTACCGCCTGACAGATCAGGGCTTCCGGGTGTTTTTTGCCCGCATCACGCTGGAAGACAAGGTGGGCCAGGCGTATGAACCGTATATTTTTGCCGCCCTCAATTCGGCCAAGGTCATGGTGGTGATCGGCACCAAACCCGAACATTTCAACGCCGTGTGGGTCAAAAACGAGTGGAGCCGGTATCTGTCCATTGTAAAGCGCGACCGCACCAAAGTGTTGCTGCCTTGTTATAAGGATATGGACCCCTACGACCTGCCGGAACAGTTGTCGGTTTTGCAGTCGTATGATATGAGTCAGATCGGCTTTGTGCAGGATCTCATCCGCGGCATTCAAAAAGTCGTCGCTGCCGACGCGCCGGCCCCCGCCCCCAAAGAAGCGCCGGTGCAGGCCGCCGGCGCCAACGTGGCGCCGCTGCTGGAAAGAGCGTTTTTATTCCTCGAGGACGGCAAATGGCAGGATGCAAATATTTATTGCGAGAAAGTCCTTGATATCGATCCCAAAAACGCGGAGGCATATCTCGGCAAGCTACTGGCGGAACTGCAGTTGAATACCCGCAAGCAGCTGGCGGATTGCGCCGAGCCATTCGACGACAGAGAAAACTACGGTAAAGTCCTTCGCTTCGGCAATGAAAAACTCAAAACCGAAATGCGCGGCTACATAACGCATATCAACGAGCGTAACGAAACCACGCGGCTGACGGGGATCTACAACGATGCGGTTTCCGCTATGAATGAAGCAAACAACGGAGCGGCATACATAGCGGCGGCTGAAACATTCAAAACGATCCCCGGCTTCCAGGATGCTGATTCACTTGTTGAGCAGTGTTTGGAAAAGGCGGAGATTTGCCGCAAAGAAGCCATTTATAAGTCAGCAAAATCTTACATGGAAGTACGCAGTTACGAAGCGGCAAGCGAAAAATTCCGTTTGATCCCCGGTTGGAAGGATGCGGATGAGCAAGCAGAAATATGCAAAGATTTGGCCGATAAAGAAAGTATCTATGCCGAGGCCATGGAATTGTTTGAAGGACGAGAGTTGACGGGCCCATACGGATCTTATCGTGACGGACAAGACTTCAACGGCGCCCTGACTTTGTTTGAAACCATTCCCGACTACAGAGATACTCCTGCCCGCATTGAAGAATGCAAAAAAGGAATTCAAAACAAGAAGGAGAAAGAACAAAACCGCAAAAAAGCAGCGAAGATAACCGCCATCATTTTTGCTATTGCAGCAGTTGTTGGCGTTTTTATCCTCGTGCTTACAACAGTTATAATCCCGAAACAAAAGCTGAACAAGGCAATGGGATTGTTAGATTCCGGTGATTACGAAGCGGCATATGCACTTTTAGTAGAAATCGGAAACAGCGATGCAATCGCATCAAGTAAGTACGACAGAGCGGTGGCACTGATTGATTCCGGCGATTACGAAGCGGCATA
>CADBNN010000039.1 GCA_902796075.1 Oscillospiraceae bacterium
GCCTCCCCTGTGCAAGGGGAGGTGGGTTGGGGGCTTTAGCCGCCAAGCCGGTGGGGTTGTGGGAACAGAGATTTCTCCGCTCGCTTCGCTCGGTCGAAATGACAAAACTTTGTTAGAGAACCAAACTTGCCTTCCCCTTGAGGGGAAGGTGGCACGGCGACAGCCGTGACGGATGAGGTGTACACAGGTTAAGAGTATCCTATCGATGGGATAGTCCTTGTCAGATACACCTCATCAGTCTCGGTCGCTTACGCTCCCTCAACAGCTTCCCCTCAAGGGGAAGCCAAGCGTTGTGGTTTAACAAGGGGAATACCTCAAGGGGAAGCCAAGTTTGTTGCACTATCCTCGATTTGTCATCCCGAGCGAAGCCGAGGGATCTCGGGCGGCGTTTTTCTTTTGGCGGCGGCGTTGCGGCAAAACAAAAACCCGCGCGGAGCTTGCGCTCCACGCGGGAAACAATTATTGTTAATTCCGTTTTGTTATGAAAGGTCTATCAATTAACAGTGTTGGTGTAATGGACCGCTTCGTCAGCGATCGAATACTTAACAGTACCGCCGTTGATCGTGCTGAAAGTGCCGCCGGTCACGTTGATGGTGATCTTGTCCAGATCTGCATCAGCGTTGTTCTGCGGGTTGGATTCATACAGAGCGGAATAACCGGAAATGGTACCGCCGGTGATGTTCACGTTGATGGGCAGTTTGGTGGTGTGCTGCGCAACAGCAATACCGGCGCCCGTAGAGGTGGTGCCGCTGCCGTTGGGCGTAACGGTAACAGGAGAGCCCGTGCCGGTGATGGTGCCGCCGTACACGTTCAGGTTGCCGGCGCGGACTTCGATACCGGTTTTGCCGGTGATTACAGCGCCATCTTTGATATTAACAGTCGCGTGACCATTCAATGCAACGCCAACGTCGCCTTCGGTATTGTTAATAGTACCGTAAATGTTCACAACGGAATCGCCTTCTTGAACGTTGCCGCTTACAAACACATTGCTGTTAATGGTGCCGTAAATATCCGCCACGTTGTGTTTTCCGAACATGGTAACGCCCCATTCGCCAGTAATGGTAACGTCTTTGCCAACCGTAACTTTTGAATTGTCACCGTTCAGGCTGACGCCTTGATAGCCGGGATAACCTATATGGCCGTTCTTCAGCGTTACGTCGCCGTCCCAGATTTTCAGCACAGCCAGATCGTTGCCAGCAAGATCCAGCGTGAATTCTTTGCCATTGTTAATGTTGATAATGCGGTTGCCCAAGTCTGCGTCCATTACAACCGTGCCGCCATCTTCAACCATGTTGATAGCGTTGACTAACTCGTCTGCAGATTGTGCAACGATCGGCAGTTTGGCGTCTGCGTCATAATTCTCGTCAAAACTGTCTTGTTCTTTGGTGAATTGCGTAGCCAGGATCTGCAGAGAGAAGCTGGTGCCGATCGACTTGTCTTGATACTCATTACCGGCCGATTCTTGCATGTGCAGGGCCAGGGTGGCAAAATCTTCCGTGTTGGTGTCGGGGATCAGGGTATCGTTGATCACAACGGTGCCATTCAGCGCATCACGCAAGGTGCCGATCCGGGTCAGGCCGGACAGATCGCGGTCAGCGGGTTTGGCCACTTGCAACGGCGCGTAATACACGTCGATCACGTCAGCCAATTCGGACACGGTGCCTTCGGCCACGATCTTCATGGTGTATTTCAGCGCCAGATTGCCAGTGGTGAAAACCTTCGCGTTGACCCACTCGGTATAGCCGGGTTCCCACAGTTCGTAATTAAACGCTTTTTTGTCGGGATTGGTTTTTACCGAAACATAGTCGGCGTCGCCGGCAGCTTTAATGCCCAAGTCGATATTCAGCTTACCGGACTTAATAATGTTGTTCGCGCTGGTCACACTGTCGGTAAACCAGGCGAAAGTGGTGCCGACTAACATGGCGAAGCAAAGCAGCAGCGCCAGGCTGGCCGAAACCAATGCTTTTTTTGTGTGTTTCATTGTGTGTTTTTTCCTCCTGTTCAAATTTCGCCGGTGGTCTCGCGGGTTGTGAGAGTACACCTGTGTATCATATATTATACAAATGTATATCCTTTCCTGTCAAGTGTTTTTTTGCTTTTTGGGGCAAAAAACCCGCTCGGGACGGCCGAGCGGGTTGAAAAATCCGAAAAAAAGGTTACAGGGTGGCCGGGTCCAGCTTGCCGACGGCGATCTTTAAGATCATCAAAGCGTCGCGGGCGTCCACCTTGTCGTTTTTGTCCAAATCGGCCAGGGCGGTTTGCTGATCGGTCAGTTCTGCTTTGCCCACGGCGGTTTTCAGCGCCAGCAGGGCGTCGCGGGCGTCCACGGTGCCGTCCAGATTCACGTCGCCCGGCAGGCCGTCGGGTTTGGGCATCGTGTGGTTATACATCCCCGCGATCTCCATGCCTTCGGCGCCGATGGTCCCCAGGCTGACGGCAGCGCCGGTCTCTTTATTGACCCAATACAAGCTCATGTCCGCCGTGGAACTGGCCTGGGCCCACAGCAGGGCGCCGGTATCATAATCGTAACACATATCCTGCGCATACTCCGCTTTTTGGCCGGTGCTGCCCACCAGCGCAACGTCGCCGGTATCCGGGTCGGCGCGATACAAGTCGCCCGTTTTGTGTTCGATCATATAGAGCAGGCCGTTTTCGTCCGCCGCAACGTTCAAGAAGATTTTGTTCCATTTAACGGTGGCTGTCACGTTGCCGGTGGCGGGGTCCAGCCGCGCCAGCACGCTTTCGTCGCTACCATTTACAATGACGAACAAAGCCTTGCGGGTGAAATCATAGGTCATGCTCACCGGCGTGCCCAGTTGTGCGATCTGTTCGTTTTTGGTGCAAACGTGGCGGCCGAAATCGCTTTCCGGTCCGGTCCAATAGCCGCCGTTTCTGTCAAAGGCATACACCGTGCCGTTATTCCACGCCACGGCGTAGGTTTCTTTTTCGCACTGCAAACCGGAAGCGGTCACCTCTGCCGGCGCCGCGGGCTGCAGCGTAACAAGCGTACGGTCAGGGATCTCGCCTTCATGATCGTAGGCACAGACGCCGTACAGGGTGGCAGACGACGCTTCGCAGGTGATCTCTACGTTATCCAGCGCTAAATAGAACACGTCGGACGAGCCGTGGTGGCGGAAGGCCAGATGCACCGTTTGGCCGGCATAAGCGGTCAGGTCGGCCGTATACAGCGAAAAGTCGGAAACCGCCGCGCCTACGCGGCCTTCCACTTCGGTGGGAGCGATCAATTCGGTCAAATGATCCGGATCGGCGCCCACGTAAACCGACATGACCTCGTTGCCGAATTCTGCGTCGACATTACGTCCGCTGGCCGCCCGGAAGGACAGGGTGATCCGGTCGCTTTTGGGCAGGGTGATAGCGGGGGAAACGGCCCAGTTATCGGGGGTAAGGGCCGAATGGTTCCTCCAGGAGTAGGACGTAAGCATGGCAACCCCTTCATGGGGGACCCAGTTATTATGGGTCCGGCACCAGTTTTCACCGTCGCCGTCCCCGTCCCGGAAGGTCCAGCCCTCGTCGGCCGGATCGTCATTTTCAAAATAAAACCCTTGCACCAGGCCGGGGGTGACGTCCCACCAGGCATAAAGCGTGCTGTTGGGCTCGCAATGATGCCCGCTGGCCGCCCGTTCGCCGCCCCGTTTTCCGGTATACCAACCCACAAAGCGGTGGCCCGGCCAAACGGGCGCGGGCAAGCTGTTCACATTGCCTTCGGCGTCCAAAATCGCAAAGTTGGTTTCAACCGTTCCGCCGTTGGCGTCTAAATTCACAAGCGCCGTGTATTCCGTCGCTTTCATGTTGCGCACGGCAAACAGGTCGCCTGTTGGGTTCACGTCTTGGTCCTTGGTATAGCGCCATTCCAGCAAATAATCGCCGGCGGCAGGCAGCGCCACCGCTTTGAGTTCCCACTGGGTCTCGTTGTGGCGGGCGCCGTAGGTAAACAAGGTCTGCCCGTTGAGAAGGAAGGAACCGGCGTCATACGCCGTGTTTGCGCCTTCGCCCTGCAGGCGAAAATCAAAGGTGTAAACGGCGGGCTTGTCGGTTGAAACGAGGGCAAACAGCGACGACCGGGAAGAAGGAACACCGTGGTTGCCGCACACCGCCGCGTCGGCGTCGGCCAGCCAGGGATAGGGATTGCTGACGGCAAACGGCACGCCGGGAACGTTCATTTTAAGCGTAATGTCCGGGTCCATAAAGCCGGACACGGTAAAGGTGGCGTATGTCACGCCGGCGCGGCGCACCGTAATGGTTTGCCCGGTGTACCAGGTAACGCCGTGGGCCAGGTTGTTGACTTGTACGAGCGTTGAAGTGCCGCCCGCAAGAGTGGTGTTCCAGGCGTTGAAAATGCTGGCCGTCATATCGTTGCCCCAATAGAAGGAGTAAGATTCGTTAACGGTAATGGTTTTGCCCTCCGCCACCGTTAATGTGCCCAGGCAAACGGCCGACGTGTCCTGAGAGCGGATGGGGCTGCCCCGGTCTACCAGCGCGTCGCCCCGCTGGATCTGGGAAGCCGTTACGTCGGAAAGCAGAATGCCCACGTTGTCGCCGGCCTGGGCTTCGTCCAGCGTTTTATGGAACATTTCTATGGAAACAGCCGTTACCTGAATGGTTTTGGGCTGTTTGGTGGTAGCGTCAAAGGTGCGCAGTTCCAACTGCTGGCCGGTTCTGACAACGCCGTTTACCACCCGGCCGGTCGCCACCGTGCCACGGCCGGTAATGGTGTACACGTCTTCCACATACATCAAAAACGCGTCGCCCAAAGCCGAAGATTCCACCGTTGCCGCGAAAACAGCCAGCGGCAGGGCGGTGATCACCAGCGCAAGAGCCAGCACCAGGCACAACAATGTGCGTTTTACCAACTTCATAATAAAAACCTCCTGTTTTGCAGTGGGGGTCAACCGCGTTTATTATATACCATTCCGGGGCGGGTTGTCAAGCCACAGAGGGCACAAAAAAGCGCCGCATAGCGGCGCTCGATTTGGGGTCTTATTCGGCTTCCAGCACGGCCAGCACAACGCCGCTGTGCACCGTGACCGTGGCCGGCGTTCCGGTGAAATGGTTGCTTACCCCTAGGGGAAACCCGGGCTGCAGCGTGCCCCGGGTGAGGGGATAGTGCAAGCCGGTGAGGGTGACCACCGCCGGCCCCTGCAGGGCAAACAGCGACACGATGCCCCGCTGTTCGGCGGGAAAAGCGCGGGTCTCGTCTGCCAGCAAAAAGGCGCGAGTGCCGCCCCACACCAATTCGCCCCGGCCCCCCTGCTGCCGAATAAAGGAAAGCAGCTGCAGGTTGGCCAGCGTGTGGGAAAGCCGTTTGCCGCCCAGCCCGCCGCATATTACAAACCGGCGAAAGCCCCGGCGCAAGCCTTCTTTTACGGCGTAACCCACGTCGGTATCGTCTTTTTCCACCGGCAGGGTGATCACGTTTTCGCCCGCCACCGGCGGCATGGAATCAAAGTCCCCAATGATCAGATCGGGCTTTATGCCGGCCGTTTGCAAAGCCCGGTAGCCCGCGTCGGCGGCAATGAGCAAGTCCTCCGGCGCCCGCTCGGCTGGCAGATCGGCAGAAGACAGGCTGCCCGCGCCCACAATGTAACAAATACTCATGCTTGTTTGGTTTTGGGTCGGCGGCCCACCAGCCACAGCACCGCGGCCACCGCCAGACCCGCCGCCGAAACAATGCCCACCAGCGGCCAGTTGACCGCCGCAAGCCCCGCAATGTTAAAATCGCCGGTTTCGGCATTTTGCAGCCTGGCAAACACACTGGCAACGTCAAAAATCAACACGCCGGCCACCAGCAGGCCCGCCAGCCAATGCAGGGCGGGCACCCGCGCTCCCTCGCTTTTGATGAGCCGGGTGGGCTGGTCGCGGCGAAAGTCCAGCAGCGAACCGATATAATAGGCCGCGATGACCAGCACAAGGGTTTCGGGGATCATATACGTGGCGTTGTAGGCAAAAGAATACACCAGCGCCGCGGTGGTGGGGATGGAAAGCCCCGCCCACACGGTGGCGCCCGAAATAACGTGGCAGGCGTAACGCAGCACGCTGGCCAGCAGCGCGCCGGCCACCAGCGCCGCCGGCTGGCTTTTAATGGCCTTGCGGAACACACCGCCCAGACCCATGACCGTGAAAGCCACGATGTAATCCAGCAAGATCACCGCCACAATGGATTGCCAGGTGGTGACCCAGCCCAGGGTTTTGAGCCCCAGCAGCTGCTGCAGCACGGCATAGGCCACGCCGGAGCCCAGGCCCCAGCCCAAACCGTGCCGGTAGGCCAGAATGATGATGGGCAGCGACGACGCGATGGTGACCGAGCCGCCGTAGGGCAGGTCTACCAGTTTGATGAGCGACAGCACGGTGGCGATGGCGATCATAACGGCGCATTCCACCAGCGCCCGGGTTTTAGACATTTGCATTTGGAATTCCTCCCGAAAAAAATTGACCGCGTACCGAATCGGCAGCGGTCAATTACCACAATGTTACGATGGTTTCGCTCCCTACGCCGGTATTATCCGTTTCAGGTTAAGGGTTCGGAAAAACACGTTCCGTCTCAGCGCACCGGTCCTGCCGGATCTGCACCCCTGCTGACAAAGTATGCGGTTGTTCGTGCTTTATTATAGCACCCGGACGGGATTTGTCAACCCCTTTTGCGAGATATCAGCGCAAATAAAGCAGCATGGCAATGTATTTATCGGGCACGCCCGCCTCCCGCAGGCGTTCCATCAGCGCCTGCATATCGCCGGTGCTGATCTCTTCAGACCATTCCTGCTGTGTGAGGGCGTTTTGCACCGTTTCAATATCATGTGGCTCGCTGCGCGTCATATCGGCCGAAACCGTGAGCAGCGCTTCGCCCGAAAGAGACAGTTCTACCGACGTTACCTGTTGGTTGCCGCTGCCGGAACATTCCACCGTGATCATGGGATTATCGCACAGCACGTCGGGCAGGCCGGCCTGCCGCAGCAGCGCAACATTGGGCGCCACCGTGAGTTTGCCGTTTACGGTTTGTTCGGTGCAGATCGCGTCTTCCAACGTAAAGGCGGCCAGTTCCATGCCGTTATACACCATTTTATATTCGCCGTTATACCGGCCGTCGGTTTGTTTGCCGCTGCCCGAGAACACCAGTTCCACGTCGTCGTTCGTCAGGCTCATCAGCAAGGCGGACCGGTCGCCCGCCTGCGGGTGCAACACGGAAAGTTCCATTGCCTGGTTGCCGCTTTCGTCAAACACGGTAAGCACCCGGCCGGCAATGCCGCCGGCGCCGTTAACGAACACCTGCATAGCCAGCGATCTGTCGCTGTCTTCCACGCGGTCGGCTTCCTCTTTCAGCCGGTCAGCCGCCTGCTCCAGCGCGTCTTCCGCGTCGGCCGCCCGGTCGTTTTCCCCGGCCAGTTGCTCCATGATCTGCGGCAGGGTGGGGTCGTCTTCCACCTCGTCTGCCACGGCACGAATCAAATCGGCGATCTCCTGCGCGGTATAGGTAACGGTGAGCTGCAGGTAATCCTGTTCCATACCTTCCACGGCCAGCGTGCCGTCTTCTTTTTCCACCGCTTGACCGGCCTTGGCAAAAATGGCGCCATAGCGGGTGATCAGATCCTTTGCTTGAGCGCCGGTAACGGGCGCGTTCACGCCGCCCAGCAGGGTGCCAAACACCCCGGCGGAGTCGGCGTCGTCCAGCGCGAGCTGCATGAATTGTTCGCTGAATTCTTCAATGCGCACAAACATGGCGCCGGCTTCGGCGTCCAGCATCACGTCGGGCGAAAAAAGCGTTACGTCGTTGAGCAGCAATTTGCTTTGCGCCCCCAGGCGGCCGTCCTTTTTATCGCCGCTCACCTGCAAAGAAAGGGATTCCAGCCAGGAAAGATCGGCGTCGGTCATGCCGGCCACAAGCGATCGGGCCGCCTCGCCCAGCGTAACGGTCGCGGTGCAATCTATGTGGGCGTCCCGCTGCAGTTCGCTGCCGTCGGCCATTTGCGAAGCCTTGGCGGCCAGCGCCTTCACGGCGTTGTTTTCCACGTGGTGATAGTAATCCGCCGGCGAAGCAAAGTTGCGCATATATACGTTAGCCAACGCCGAAAAATTCAATGCGCCCACCAGCACCGCCACCGCCAACACGGCGGCAATAATGCCCAGCACAAGGCCCTTTTTGCTTTTGCGTTTGGGCCCGTTGACCGGCGCGGGCTGTCCCTGAGGCATATAATAACCCGCCTGGGGCGCCGCGTTGAAGGGCTGGTTTTGGGGAACGGGTTCGCCCTGGGGCACAGCGCCAAAAGGCTGCGCCGGGGGAGCGGGTACCGGCTGAGGCGCCGGTTCGGTCGGCGCGGGCGCGGGAGCCGCTATGGCCGCGCCGCATTGGGTGCAAAAACGCGCACCTTCCGGCAGCGCGTTGCCGCATTTGGGACAAAACATAGGTTTTCCTCCTTTATTCTGCAAAATCAGTGATCGTCTTCGCGGTCAGTATAACACATTCGCTGTGCGCCGTCAATCGTTTGCCAGCATTTTTTGGGCCGTGCGCAGGCCGTCTACGGCGGCGGAGGTAATGCCCCCCGCGTAGCCCGCGCCTTCGCCGCAGGGATATAATCCCGGCACGTTGGCCCGGCCCCGGTCGTCCCGCAGCAGGCGCACCGGGGAAGAACTGCGGGCTTCCGGCCCGCATAATATGGCGTCCGGCCGGTCAAATCCCTTTAGTTTTTGCCCCAACAGCGGCAAAGCCGCCCGCAGAGAACGGGTGATGAACGCGGGCAAATAGTCTTCGGTACGGCAAAAGGTCACTCCCGGCTGATAGGTGGGCGCCACATCGCCGAAGGCCGACGAAGGCTGATCGCGCAAAAAGTCGCCCGCCAACTGCACCGGCGCGAAATAATTGGCGCCGGCCGCCGCAAACGCGGCTTGTTCCACCCGCTCTTGCAGCATAACGCCCGCCAGCGGATGATCGCCGCCGAAATCGGCCGGGTTAACGCCCACCAGCAGGCCGCTGTTGGCGTTTTGGCCCGCACGGGCGTGATAACTCATGCCGTTGGTGCACACGCCTCCCGCCTGGGAGGAAGCCGCCACCACCCGGCCGCCGGGGCACATGCAAAAGGTGTAAACGCCTCGCCCGTCGGGCAGATGCACGCTCAATTTATATTCGGCGGCGGGCAGAGGGGGCGCTCCCCACCGGTCGCCGTATTGGCTGCGATTGATCATGCTTTGGGGATGTTCGATGCGCACCCCCATGGCAAAGGGCTTTTGTGCCATGGCAAGGCCCCGGTCATATAGCATGCGCAAGGTATCCCGGGCGCTGTGTCCCAGCGCCAGCACCGCCCGGCGGCAGGGTATTTCCCGCCGGCCGGCGGGGGTTTGCACCACCAGGCCGGCCAGCCGGCCGTTATCCAGCTGCAGATCTACCAGTTGATGTTCAAACAACACCTGCCCGCCCGATTTTTGAATGGCGGCCCGCATGGCCGCCACCACCGTTGCTAACCGGTCGGTGCCCACGTGGGGCCGGGCGTCGTACAAAATAGATTCGGGCGCGCCGCAGCGCACAAAGGTTTCCAGCACCAGACGGCAGAAGGGGTCTTTGATGCCGGTGTTCAGTTTGCCGTCCGAAAAAGTGCCGGCGCCTCCTTCGCCAAACTGCACGTTGCCGGCAGGAGAAAAGATCCCCTCCCGCCAAAACCGGTCCACCGCCCGGGTACGGGCCTCCACCGGCAGGCCCCGTTCGATCAAAACCGGCCGTGCGCCCGCCCGGGCTAACGCCAGCGCGGCAAACAGCCCCGCCGGGCCGCCGCCCACCACTACCGGCGGCAGCGATTCACGCCAAACGCCGGCCGGCCAGGCGGGCGGCGCCGGCGCGTCGGCAAATTCTTTCTTTTTATACGTTATTGCCTTGCCGTCCGCGGCAGGATCGACGGTTTCCACCGCCAGGGTACACACCCACATAACGTCCGGCTTTTTGCGGGCGTCCACCGACCGTTTGACCAACCGGCAGGCGCGAATGCGCCCGGCGGGCAGACCGCTTACCCGGGCCGCCAGCGCCGTGAGATCGGAAAAATCCGTGTCGGGCGGCAGTTTTACGTCCCGTAACAGTATCATGTTGTCAGTCCTCTCGCCATGGCGCGGCCCGCCAGCACGCCCGACGTCCACGCCCATTGCAGATTGAATCCGCCGCAGTCGCCGGTAACGTTGAGCACCTCGCCGGCGGCGTACACGCCGGGCGCCCGTTTCGATTCCATGGTGGCGGGGTCAAAATCGTCGGTGTTCACGCCCCCCGCCGTTACCTGCGCGGCGCCAAACCCCCGGGTGCCGGTGACCGCCAGTTCAAATCCCTTGGCCGTGCGGGCAATGGCGGCTGTTTCCGCCCCGGTGAGTGTACCGGCCGGGCGGGAGAGTTTTTCTATACCGGCCCGCTTTATCACGGTTTGTCCCAGCCGTTTGTTCATAAAGCCCAACAGCAGGTCTTCGCAGGGGCGTTTGCCGAATTTGGCGCGGCGGCGGTCGATCTCGGCGGCCACGGCCTCTTCGGTCAGGTCGGGCAGCAAGTCCAGCGTTGCGCGGCCGGTGCCGCCGGGGCCCAGCAGGCGGGAAACCTGCAAAACGGGCGGGCCGGACAGGCCGTATTCGGTAAATAATATTTCGCCCGCCTCCCGGCGGGTGCCGGTCAAAGTGCGCAGAGTCACAACGCCCTGGGTCTTGATGCCGGTCAAGGGCTTGATGGGGGCGGTTTCGGTGGTGAGTTGCACAATAGCAGGGAACAAGGGCGTGACCGTGTGGCCCAGCGCCTGCAGCAGGTCGTACCCCGTGGGGCCGTTATAGCGCCCCACCCCGGCCTTGCCGCCGGTGGCAACCAGCACGCGGCGGGCCGACAGCGTTCCGGTTTGGGTCGTGATCTGCCAGCCGCCTTGGTCGGGCGCCAGCCGGGTCACCGTTTGGTCGGTAACCAGCGCCGCGCCGGCTTCTTGCGCCGCCAGCCGCAGCTGATCGGCTACCGAACCGGCCTGCAGCGACCGGGGATAGACCTTGCCTTCTTCCAACATAACGCAGTTCACGCCCAGTTCTTCCATCAGCGCCAGCGTATCGTCCACCCCAAAACGGGCGAAAGCCGCCCGGGCAAAGGCTTCATCGCCGGCATACCGGCCTTGCAGGCCGCTCCGGTTGGTGAGATTGCACCGGCCGTTGCCGGTGACCAGCAGTTTTTTACCCACGCGGGCGTCCCGCTCCAGCACCGTGACGGTCGCGCCCGGCGCTTCCCGCGCCGCCGTAACAGCCGCCGCCAGACCGGCCGCGCCGCCGCCGATGATGACAATATCCGTCATGCCCTGCTCCCCCTTTGTTTCACGTGAAACATTTCTGTGGCTATTATACCATTTGCCGGGCCGGGGCACAAGCCTTTTGCCTATGTTTCACGTGAAACATTTTTTGCGCAACGGTCTTTTCTTTTGGCGGAATGTGTGCTATACTATTCCCATCAACACAAAAACGGGGGGAAGAGCATGGCCAAAACCATTGCCATCGCCAACCAGAAGGGGGGCGTGGGCAAAACCACCACGGCGGTGAATTTGGCGGCGGCGTTGGGCGCGGCCGGCAAGCGGGTGCTGTTGGTGGACGCCGATCCCCAGGGCAACACCACCAGCGGCTACGGGGTGGACAAGCGGTCGGTAGCCCTTTCTACCTACGACGTGCTGTTGGGCAGCGCCTCGGCCAGGGACGCCGTTTTGCCCACCGCTTTTCAAAACGTTGCGCTGCTGCCCTCTCACATGGACCTGGCCGCCGCCGAACTGGAACTGGCGGAACTGGAACAGCGCACCGCCCGCCTGCGGGTGGCGCTGGCGCCGCTGGGGGAAGACTACGATTATATTCTGATCGATTGCCCGCCCTCGCTGGGGCTGGTGACCATAAACGGCCTGTGCGCCGCCGACACGCTGCTGGTGCCCATTCAATGTGAATACTACGCGCTGGAAGGGCTTTCGCAGTTGATGGCCACGGTGCGGCAGGTAAAACGGCTGTATCACGACCGGCTGGAGCTGGAAGGGGTGTTGCTGACCATGTATGACGCCCGGCTGAACCTGACCCGGCAAGTGGTGGGAGAAGTGAAAAAATTCTTCCCCGGCAAGGTGTTCGCCACCGCCATTCCCCGGTCGGTGCGCCTGTCGGAAGCCCCGGGTTTCGGCCAGCCGGTGCTGTATTACGACGCCCATTCCAAAGGCGCAGACGCCTACCGGGCGCTGGCCGGTGAGATCATACGAAAAGAGAAGGGGAGGTAACCATGGCAAAACGTGGAGGCCTGGGTAAAGGCCTGGACGCGCTGTTTGCGGAAAACCTGACCGAAAACGCCGCCACCGTTTCGGTGCGGCTGTCACAAATCGAACCCAACCGGGCCCAGCCCCGCAAGAATTTTGACCCCGTGGCGCTGGACGAGCTGGCCGACAGCATTCGCCGTTACGGCCTGCTGCAGCCGTTGGTGGTGCGGGCCCTGCCCGACGGACGGTATCAGCTGGTGGCGGGCGAACGCCGCTGGCGGGCGGCCCGGCTGGCGGAACTGACCCACGTGCCGGTGGTGGTGCGGGAGTTGACCGACGAAGAAACCGCCGAGATCGCTCTGGTGGAAAACCTGCAGCGGGAAGACCTGAATCCCGTGGAAGAAGCGGGGGGTTACCGGGTACTGATGGACGATTACGGCCTGACCCAGGAAGACCTGGCCGCCCAGCTGGGCCGTTCCCGGTCGGCCATTGCCAACAGTTTGCGGCTGTTGGCCCTGCCGGCGCCCATTCTGGAAATGCTGAAAGCCGGCAAGATCACCGCCGGCCACGCCCGGGCGCTGCTGGCCTTTAAGGATCCGGACGCCCAGGCCGCCGCCGCCAAAGCCGCTTCCTTCGGCGCCACCGTGCGGGAGCTGGAACGGCAGGCCAAAAAAGCCGAAGAGGGAACACATCCCGCCAAAAAACCCGCGGCCGACCCCTTTTACAGCGAAGTGGAACTGGCCCTGCAAGAAGCCCTGGGCCGCCGGGTAAAGGTGCGCCGCAGCGGCGCCAAAGGCACGCTGGAAATTGAATTTTATAACAAAGACGATTTGAAAAATATCGCCCTTAAACTGGAATAGGAGTGTTACTGTATGCTGGACATCAAACTCATTCGTACCGATCCCGAAGCCGTTAAGGCCGCCCTGCGCCGCCGCAACGGCCACTATGACGAAACCGTTGACGAACTGCTGGCCATCGACGTGAAACGCCGGGAGATCACCGCCCGGTCAGACGCCATGAAAGCCAAGCAGAACGCGGCGTCCAAACAGATCCCCGTGATCAAAAAAGAAGGGGGAGACCTTTCGGCGCTGATGGCGGAAATGAAGGAACTGTCGGATCAGGTAAAGGAATGCGCCACCGAGCTTTCGGAACTGGAGGATAAGCAGCGGTATTTGCTGCTCACCATTCCCAATATGCCCAACCCGGACATTCCTACCGGCAAGGACGACACCTTTAATGAAGAGATCCGCCGCTGGGGTGAACCCCGCCAATTCGATTTTGAAGCCAAGGCCCACTGGGATATCGGCGCCGATCTGAAGATCTTAGACCCCGAGACCGCCGGCAAGGTGACCGGTACCCGGTTCCACTTTTACCGGGGGCTGGGCGCCCGGCTGGAACGGGCGATCATCAACTATTATCTGGACACCCACACCGCCAACGGCTACACCGAAATTCTGCCGCCTTTCATGGTAAACCGGGCGTCTATGACCGGCACCGGCCAACTGCCCAAGTTTGAAGAGGACGCCTTTAAGGTGGCCGATACCGACTATTTCCTCATTCCCACCGCCGAAGTGCCCGTAACCAACATGCACCGGGACGAGATTTTGGACGGCGCCCGCTTGCCCATTAAATACTGCGCCTATTCGGCCTGCTTCCGGGGCGAAGCCGGTTCGGCAGGCCGGGACACCCGGGGGCTGATCCGCCAGCACCAGTTCAATAAGGTGGAACTGGTTAAATTTGTGGAGCCGGAACATTCGTATGAAGAACTGGAATCGCTCACTCACGACGCCGAACGGGTGCTGCAGGGGCTGGGCCTGCCCTACCGGGTGGTGTGCCTGTCCAGCGGCGACATCGGCTTTTCGGCCGCCAAGACGTATGATATCGAAGTGTGGCTGCCCAGCTACGGCCGGTATTGCGAAATTTCCAGCTGTTCCAACTTTGAAGACTACCAGGCGCGGCGGGCTTCCATCCGCTACAAAAACGGCCCGGCCGACAAAGCCAAGCTGGTGCACACCCTCAACGGGTCCGGCGTGGCCATCGGCCGCACGGTAGCCGCCATTCTGGAAAACTATCAGAATGCCGACGGCACCGTGACCGTGCCCGAAGTGCTGCGCCCCTATATGGGCGTAGACCGCATCGGCTGAAAAACGCCGTAACAACACAACGCCCGGCCGGGAAAACGTTCTCCGGTCGGGCGTTTGCTATTTTTTTATTCACAGTGTTTGCAGGCCGGCGCGTATGCGCTGCAGAGCCCGCTGCAGGGTGGCGCGGGGGCAAGCCACGTTAAGGCGCATAAAGCCGCCGCCCCCTTTGCCGAAGGTATAACCGTTGTTCATCCACACGCCGCAGCGCTGCACAAAAAAGGCTTCCAGTTCATCGTCGCCGAGCCCCAGCGCCCGGCAGTCCAGCCACATCAAATAGGTCCCCTCGGGGGTCAGGGGGCGTATGGGGGTATCCGCCAGCCCTTGCAGCACCGCCTGCACGTTGCCTTGCAAATAGGCCAGCAGCTGATCTAACCACGCCGCGCCCTGCCGGTAAGCCGCCTGCAGCGCCACGGCCGCCGGCAGGCTCAATTCCCCCGCGTGGAGCGATCGATATTCCGCATCCACCCGCCGGCGCACGGCCGGGTCGGGAATAAAGGCGTTGGCGCCCTGCAAACCGGCCACGTTAAAGGTTTTGGTAGCCGAAGTCAGGGCGACGGTCCGGGCGGCGGAGGGCACCGACAAAATGGGGCAATGGGGCCGGAAGGTCAGATCGGCGTGGATCTCGTCGCACACAAGCGCAATGTCATACCGGGCGCACAGGGCGCACACCCGGGCCAGTTCTTCTTTGGTCCACACCCGCCCCACCGGATTGTGGGGGGAGCAGAACAACAGCATTTTCACGTTTTCGTGCGCCATTTTAGCTTCCAGGTCGGCAAAATCGACGGTATACCGCTCCCCGTCAAAGGCCAGCTCGCTCACCACCAGCCGGCGGCCGTTTTCCCGCACCACGCTCATAAAGGGAAAATACACCGGCTGCAGCACCAGCACCCCGTCATTTGGGGCGGTAAGCGCCCGCAAGGCGGCGGCCATGGCGCACAGCACGCTGTTAACGGGGCGTATCCACTCTTTTGGCAGCGTCAGGTCAAACCGGGTGGCATACCAGTGCTGCACCGCGTCGTAATATGCGTCGTCCAGCAGGGTGTAACCGTAAATGCCGTGGTCCACCGTTTGCCGCAGGGCCTCCCGCACGGGCGGCGCCGTTTGAAAATCCATATCCGCCACCCACAGGGGGATCAGGTCTTGCTTTTCCGGAAACCGGGGATGGGGCATATATTTGACCGCGCCGGTGCGGCGGCGGTCGATCACGGTATCAAAATCATATAACATAGCGCAACTTCCTTTCGGGGCGGCAGGCCGCGGGTTTTACACAAGCAGTATACCACACGCGGGCCGCCGCTGCAACACAAAACGCCCATCCGTACCGGCCGGACGGGCGCTTTGTTATGGGAGGAAAATCGCGGATCGAGATCAGCGAACTTTCGTGAGTTTGGTGGCTTCCTTATAGGGCCGGAACAGCATATACAGCGCGAAGAGGATCACCAGGCCGGATACCACCAGGCCGATCACGCTGCCCACGCCGCCGAAGGTGCCGTTGAACAAGCTGCCGATCTGGTTGATGCACAGCGCCACCAGATAGGCGAAACCGCATTGGTAGGCAATGGCAAACCAGGTCCATTTGGGATTGTTCATTTCCCGCCGGATGGCGCCGATGGCCGCAAAGCAAGGCGCGCACAGCAGGTTGAACACCAGGAAGGAATACCCGCTTACGCCGTTGAACACCTGAGCCAGGGCTTGATACACGGTCGCGTCGCCGCCGCCGTACAGCACGCCCATGGTGCCCACAATGTTTTCTTTGGCCACCAGGCCGGTGATAGAGGCCACGGCCGCCTGCCAGGTGCCCCAGCCCAGGGGGGCGAAGATCCAGGCGATGGCGCCGCCGATAACGCCCAGAATGCTTTGGCTGATCTCATCCTCTTCCAGCATGCGGAAGGCGCCGTCTACCACGCCGAAGCGGGACAGGAACCATACCAGAATGGTGGAAAGCAGGATGATGGTGCCGGCCTTTTTAATAAAGGACCAGCCACGTTCCCACATAGACCGCAGCACGTTACCCAGCGTGGGCCAGTGATAGGCAGGCAGCTCCATCACGAAGGGAGCCGGATCGCCCGCGAACATGCGCGTCTTTTTCAGTATAATACCCGAAATAATGATGGCCGCCATGCCCACAAAGTAGGCGGAGGTGGAGATCCAGGGGGAATTGTTGAACAAAGCCCCGGCGATCATGGCGATGAAGGGCACCTTGGCGCCGCAGGGGATAAAGGTGGTGGTCATGATGGTCATGCGGCGATCCCGCTCGTTTTCTATGGTACGGGACGCCATAATGCCCGGTATGCCGCAGCCAGTGCCGATGAGGATCGGAATAAAGGATTTGCCCGAAAGGCCGAATTTGCGGAAAATACGGTCCATCACAAAGGCGATACGGGCCATGTAGCCGCAGGCTTCCAAAAAGGCCAGCAGCAAAAACAGCACCAGCATTTGGGGCACAAAGCCCAGCACGGCGCCCACGCCGGCCACAATGCCGTCCAGCACCAGACCTTTGAGCCAGTCGGCGGTGTGCAAAGCGTCCAGCCCTTGTTCCACCAGCACGGGAATGCCGGGCACCCACACGCCGAAAGCGGCGGGATCGTCGGCCTTGCCTTCGTTGGCCACAAAGGTTTCGGCGGCCGCCAGCACGTCTTCGCCGGAAACGGTCTCTTCGTCAATGGCCAGGGTCTCTTCGTCTTCCACTTCATAGGTGAATTCGTCGCCTACCTTCACGTTGGCCGCAAAGGCTTTCACGGCGGCCACGGCGGCGGCTTCGTCATAATCGTCCGCCTCAAAGTCCAGCGCCGCCAGCAGGTCTTCGTTGCCCGCCGCTTCGGCCGCGCCGGTCAAAACGCCGATGGCTTCGGCGTGCTCTTCATACGCCGCGGTGCCAATGCCCACCAGATGGAACCCGTCGCCGAACAGGCCGTCGTTAGCCCAGTCGGTAGCGGCGGAACCCACCGTGACCATGGAAATGTAATACACCAAAAACATCACAACGGCAAAAATGGGCAGCCCCAAAAACCGGTTGGTTACCACTTTGTCGATCTTATCGGACGTGGTGGTTTTGCCGGCGCTCTTCTTTTTATAGCAGCCTTTGATGAGTTCGGCAATATACACGTACCGTTCGTTGGTGATAATGGATTCGGCGTCGTCGTCCAGTTCGGATTCGGCCGCCTGAATGTCTTGTTCAATGTGGGCCATGGTGTCGGCCGGAATGTTCATTTGGGCCAGCGCTTTTTCGTCCCGTTCAAAGATTTTGATGGCGTACCAGCGCTGCTGTTCGGCGGGCATATCGTGCACGGCGGCTTCTTCAATATGCGCCAGGGCGTGTTCCACCACGCCGGAGAAGGTGTGCTGGGGCACGGTTTTGCCGTTTTGGGCGGCTTCCACCGCCGCCTGCGCCGCTTCGCTGATGCCGGTGCCCTTCAAAGCCGAAATTTCCACAATGCGGCAGCCCAGGGCTTTGGCCAGGGCGCCGGTGTCGATCTTGTCGCCGTTTTTGCGCACCACGTCCATCATGTTGATGGCCACCACCACCGGAATGCCCAGTTCCACCAGCTGGGTGGTCAAATACAGGTTGCGTTCCAGATTGGTGCCGTCCACAATGTTCAAAATGGCGTCCGGCCGTTCGCCGATCAGGTAATTACGGGCCACCACTTCTTCCAGCGTGTAGGGCGAAAGGGAATAA
>CADBNN010000040.1 GCA_902796075.1 Oscillospiraceae bacterium
TACCGAGCCTGTCACCATTAACGATGTGACCGACGCCGCCGAGATCGTGCAAAAACTGGGGGGCGACCCCCAAACCGGCCCGGTGGATACCTATGGCGTAACGCAGGATAACAAACTGGCTTACACGCCGCTTTCCAACGAAGCCAAACGGCTGGGCAAGTTGGCCAAATACGACCATGCCGCCGCCACCACCGGCACCATCAAACTGGGCGGCACCACGCTTACCTATTCCGTTCCCAAAAACGCCACCGCTTACGACGCGGTGCCCGTTACCTATTCCGTATATTCTACCGACAGTACCCGCCCCATCCATTTAGAAGCCACCGCGTTTGAAGACCCCGCCCGTTACCAACACACCGGCACGGATTATTACGATTGCAATTTGCCCGGCCAGGTTTCGGTCAAAATGGAATATGAAGGATATGTGCGCGGCGTTGCTACCGGCGGTGCGCCCCGGCTTTCGCCCAACCCGGAAAACGATATTCAAGGCGCTTCCTATCCCGCTTTCAACACGTCGGAATTGCAAAAAACCGGCACTTTGCAAAGCGGCGGGTATTGCACCTGGTTTAAATTCAAATTCACCAACACCGGCAACACCATTCTGGACGGGGAAGGCAACAGCACCTTCCGGTTTGCGGCTACGCTGTATCGCCGCGATGGCAGCAGTTATATCAACATGGGCGGCACGCCGAACGTGTATTACCCCTTGCTGGACTACGTATATCCCGGCGAAAGCGGTGAAATGTGGTGCATGTTCAACGCCGCGGGCGGCAGCCCCAACCAGTTTGCGCTCAAACCCGGCGATTACCGCATTGTGATCAACGGCTTTATGCGCAATGAAAAAGACGGCTTCAATTTTGCCGCCATGCAAGTGGCGGGCAAATCCGTCACCTCTTCCACGTTTGATTTTACCGTGACCGAAACCGGCGCCCAAACCACGCCCAACGCCGTCACCAACAAGTCCACTTATGATTTTTCCCGCAATTTGTGGCTGGGCGAGTTTGAAGAGTTTATGTCTTCTTACACCACCATGCAAAAGAACATCGGCGAAACGCCGGACGAAGCCCGCAAGGGCGTGCTGTACGTGCAGCCCGCGCCCTGGACCAGCCAAATCGTGCTGAAGCTAATCATGGGCAACGAAGAAAAAATCCGCACCGTGCGGATCCCGCTGCAGGTGGAAACCGATTCCATTCAACTGAACCTGAATACCGAAAACGAAAACTGGGTGGTTACCGAAGACGGCACCCGCACCCCCATGGTGTACACCCAAAACATGGCCGACATGCGCGGCAATATCGACCGGGGCCCCTATTGCAACGTGACCATTCTCAATGAACTGCGCAATATGAAAGAGGCGGGCGTGAATACCATCACCACCACCCACGCGGCCATCGGCGATTTTTCCGGCATGTATGATATGACCATGTATATGCTGGACTGCGCGCGCGACATGGGCTTTACCTATGAAGGCCACTGCAAGTATTATTACCGCGATGCGGAAGCGCTCAATCGCGTGCGGGCGTCAGACAAAACGGTAGACCTGGGCACCGAACGGGATCTGTTCAACACCCGCCAGTTAGACGCCGCCAACGGCATTTTGGCCCGGTGGAACCTGATCCGCTACGGCGACTTCTATTTCTATAACCCGGTCACCAAAAAGATCCCCATCGCCATTGAAGAAAACTACGGCTGGATGACCTATAACCTGAACAACCGCTACGGGATCGATAACACCTATGCCGACCGGTTGCTGTACAACTGGCTCAAGAGCGCCTATAACAACAACATTGCCGCGCTCAACGCCAAATATCATTCTTCCTACGGCGCGTTCAACAACATTTCCATTTCGTCCGAACCGAACTACGGCATCACCGGCAACGTATATAAGGACTGGAACGCCGCCACCATGGAACTGGATCTGTTCCGCACCACCGAGCGGGTGCGCAACTATAAGGAAATGCTCAACAAACTCAACGTAAACGGCGCGCAGGTCTATTTGCGCAGCGAAAACGCCGTGTTCCTGGCGCCCGGCATTTCTCAAACCACCCGCAACGCCCATTACCGGCAAATGTATTATGAACAGCGGCGGGCGGCGCTGGTGCCCGAAGTGCTGGCGGCCTCCGGCATTATTTACGGCGACAGCAGCTATTGCTACATTCCTTTTACTCCTTCGGAAGTGTACGAACTCACCCGCCAGGCGGCCAAGGCCGGCTTCAACACCGCCAAAACCCCCTCGTTCAACCACATGACCGACGTGGTCATGAACGATTACGCCGGCAATTATGATTACGTTGAAAAACTGTCTCTTGGCGAAAACGGCATGGCCAAAGGCTGCGCCATCGGCGTGGTGACCTCCCTGTTTACCTGGTGCAAAGCCATTTACGAAGCGGGCGGCGTGCCCGGCCTGATGTGGCAAGACTATAACTGCGATCTGTATTGCACCACCACCCAGTATAAAGAACTGCAATTCTTTAACCAAAAGGTGCAGGAAATGCTTTCTACCGAAGAGGGCAGGGCATGGGCTACCCAAATCCCCGCCGAACAAACCACTTCGCCCATTGCCGACCTGGCCAAAGGCGCTTACAGTTATGATCCCGCCTATATTGCCGACCAGATCGCCAATGTGAAACGCGAAAACATCATCATGGATTTTTGCCATTGACTCATTCACCGCCCGGCGGCAAACACCGTCGGACGGTGCTATTTGTGAAAAAACAGGTGATCCGTTATGAAAAAACTGCTATGTTTGTTGTTGGCTTTGTGGCTGTGCTGCAGCGCGGCGGCTTGTGTGCCTGTTTCTGCGCTCATTATCGGCGACCCCACCAATGACGGAGACATCAACGCCAAGGACGCTTTGTTTGTGCTGCGGGCGGCCGTGAAAAAAGTGACGCCCACCGCCGAACAGATCACAGCCGGCGACGTGGACGCTTCCGGCGCGTTAGACGCCAAGGACGCGCTGATGATCTTGCAATACGCCGTGGGCAAGCGGGATTCGTTCCCCGCCCGGTTGCCGGAAGATCAGCCCACCCCGCCGTCTTTGCCGGACGATTATGATTCTCTCACGCCGGAACAGCAATACTACGCCCGCCGCGCCGTGGACTATTGGGTGGACGGTTCCGATTTTACCGATCCCGTTACCATTGAAGACCCGGACGACGCCGCCGAGATCGTGCAAAAGCTGGGCGGCACGCCCCAAACCGGCGATGTGGACGTGTATGGCGACTATAACGGCAAACTGTGCTACACGCCGCTTTCCAACGAAGCCCGGCGCAAAGGACAGCTTAGTCGCTATGCCAATGTGCCGACTTTTTCCGGCACGCTGCAGTTAAACGGCGCCACCTTGCGCTACACTGTGCCCAAAAACGTAACGGCTTATGATATCGTCCCCGTTACCTATACCGTTTCCGGGTCGGGAGACGACGCCTATCATGTAGAAGCAACCGCCTTTGAAGACGCTTCCCGCTACCAAAAGCCAAGCGATTCGTATTTCGATTGCAATTTGCCCGGCGAAGTGGCGGTGGAAATGACCTACGAAGGATATGTGAACGGCACCAACGACGCCACCGGCCCACGCCTGTCGCCCGAAGCGGACAACGACGTGCCGGGCGCCCACTACCCGGCTTACACCACCACGCCCCTGCAAAAAACCGGCACCTTGCAGGCCGGCGCCGATTATACCTGGTTCAAGTTCCGCTACACCAACACCGGCAACACCATTTTGGACGGGGAAGGCAACAGCGCCTTCCGCTTTAAGCCCATGCTGTATAAACTGGATGAAGACGGCCAGTGGCAATATATCAGCGTCAATCCCAATGGCTATTATCCCTTGCTGGACTATGTGTATCCCGGCGAAGGGGGCGATTTGTGGGTGCTGTTCAACAATGCCGGCGGCAGCCGCAGTCAGTTCGGGTTTGATCCCGGGCAATACCGCATTGTGATCTACGGCTGTTTGCGCAACGAACGGGAACGGCTGGACCATTACACCAATCAGTTGGAAGGCTCCGCCGCCACTTCCGCCACCTTTGAATTCACCGTGGCCGAAACCGGCGCCGCCACCACGCCCAACCCGGTGGTAAACAAACAGTTGGGCCGCCCGGTGCGCAACGGCTGGCTGGCGGATTTTGAGGAATTCATGTCGTCTTATGCCACGGTGTTTCCCCAAAACGGGCGCGCCGCCCGCAGCGGCGTGCTGTATGTGCAGCCGGCGCCCTGGACCAACCGGATCGTGCTTAAATTCATGCGGGGCGACGATGGCCCCATGCAAGCGGCCCATTTGCCCGTGCAGGTGGAATCCGATTCGATCTCCATCGAATTCAACCCCTATAACACCAATTACTACGTGCAGGCGGACGGCACCCGCACGCCGGTGGTCATGACCCAAAACATGCCCGATATGCGCGGCAATATCGACCGCGGCCCCTATGGCGGCGATCATGTGCTCAACGAATTGCGCAACATACGCGAAGCAGGCGTCAATTTCATCACCACTACCGACGCGTATCTGGGCAATTTTTCGCTGTATGATATGACCTATTACATGTTGGACCTGGCCCGCAAAATGGATATGCGCCTGGAAGCTGCCGCGCTGTATCCTTATTCCATCGCCACCGGCCGGGCTCGCCAATTTGTGCCCACCGAAGAAATCGGCGACCGGCTTGATCTGTTCGGCCGCCGGGGAACCGACGCAGCCAACGGGATTTTGGCCCGTTGGAATCTGATTCGTTACGGCGATTTTTGCTACTTCGATCCCATCTCCAAAATGCTGCCCATTTCGCTGGAAGAAAACTTCGGCTGGATGGCGCCCACGTTAAACGTGCGCTACGGGATAAACGACGTGTCCGACGCTTTCCTGCGGGAATGGCTCAAAAGCGCTTATCATGATTCCATCGACGAAGTGAACGCCGCTTACAACGCGCAGTATGCCTCGTTCCAGGATATTTCTGTGCTGGCCGAAAGCATGAGCGACGGCACGGTGAACGGCGAAGTGTATTATGACTGGACCGCCGCCACCCTGGAATACGACCTGTTCCGCACCACCCAGCGCAACGCCAATTACCGGGTGATGCTGCAAAAATTAGGCCTGCCCCAGGCTCGGGTGGCACTGCGCAGTGAAAACGCCGTGTTCCTGGCGCCGGGCATTTCCCAAACCACCCGCAACGCCCATTACCGGCAAATGTATTACGAACAACGCCGGGCCGCGCTGGTGCCGGAAATATTGCAGGCGGCAGACGTGATCAAGGCCGACAGCAGTTATTGCTGGACGCCTTTGACCGATTCGGAAGTATATGAACTCACCCGCAAAGCGGCCGAAGCCGGTTTTAACACCGCCAAAACCCCTTCGTTCAACCACATGACCGATGTGGCTATCAACAAAGTTGTGGGCAATTTGGACGTGCAGGAATTGCTGCAAACCGACAGCATGCTCCACCGGGCGCCCATCAACCGCAACGCGTCGCTTTTCACCTGGTGCAAAGCCATCTACGAAGCGGGCGGCGTGCCGGGCACCATGTGGATGGACTACGCCTGCGACCTGTACGTTACCTCCACCCAGTATAAAGAGCTGCAGTTCTTCCACCAAAAAATAGAAGAAATGCTGGCAACCCCCGAAGGCAGCGCCTGGGCACACGGCGCCGACCCGAGCGAAAGTGAATCGCCGGCGGCCACCCTGGCCAAAACGGCTTACGCCTACCCCGAAGCCTATTTGGATAAACAACTGAAAAACGTGCCGCGCTATAATCAGATCCTGGATTTTTGCCGCAAAAACGGGCAATAATGCAGGTGGACCCGTTTGGGGTCTGCACGGCGGCCAATACCATATGCGGCGGCGCCCGAAATCCCTTTGTGGGCGCTGCCGCGTTTCTTTTTGCAAAAAAGACTTGACAAAAGCCGTCGCTTCTGCTATGATACATGGGTGTCAACTATTATTGGTTTACACCCGGAGGGAACAAGCATGGCAAAAGAACTGGCGCTGGCCCTGCTGTTTGACCGTTACGGCAGCTTGCTCAGCACCCGCCAGCAGGAATTGTTTGACGGGTATTATAACGAAGATCTGTCCCTTTCCGAATTGGCCGAAACCTACGGCATCTCCCGGCAGGGGGCGCTGCACACCATTCAAACGGCCGAACGCAAATTGAAAGATACCGAACAAAAACTGGGCTTGTGCCGCGCATTCAGCGATATTCGCCACATGGCCCGCCAAATAGAAGACCTGGTCCGGCCGCTGGAGGCCGACCGGCCGGAAGCCGCGCGCATTGCCGCGCTGGCCCGCCGCATAGCAGAGGAGTGATTCACCCATGGCGTTTGAGGGTTTAACCGAAAAACTGGCTCGCGCATTCAAAAAAATGAAAAACCGGGGCCGGCTGACCGAAAACGACGTGAAAGAAGCCATGCGGGAGGTGCGTCTGGCTCTGCTGGACGCCGACGTAAACTATAAAGTCGCCAAGGATTTTACCAACGCCGTTACCGAAAAGGCCATCGGCCAGAATATCACCGAAAGCCTCACCCCGGCCCAAATGGTCATTAAGATCGTAAACGATCAGCTCACCGAACTCATGGGCACCAGCGAAGCCCGCATCAACACCGCCTCCAAAGGCCCCACGGTCATTATGATGTGCGGCCTGCAGGGCTCGGGCAAAACCACCCACGCGGCCAAACTGGCCAAAATGCTCCGGTCTAAGGGCAGCCGCCCGCTGCTGGTGGGGTGCGACGTGTACCGTCCCGCCGCCATCGATCAGTTAAAAGTAGTGGGCGCCAAAGCCGACGTGCCGGTGTTTGAAAAAGGCACCCAGGACCCGGTGAAAACCGCCGCCGAAGCGGTGCGCCACGCCAAAGATTACGGCAACGATTACGTGATTTTAGATACGGCCGGCCGCCTGCACGTGGACGAAGCGCTGATGGACGAACTGCGCCGCATGAAGGCCCAGGTGGAACCCAACGAGATCTTGCTGGTGGTGGATTCCATGACCGGGCAAGACGCGGTGAACGTGGCAAAATCGTTTGACGAAACGCTGGGCATCGACGGGGTCATCCTCACCAAGTTAGACGGCGATACCCGCGGCGGCGCCGCCCTTTCGGTGCGGGCTGTCACGGGCAAGCCCATCAAATTTGCCGGCGTGGGCGAAAAACTGGACGATCTGGAGGTGTTCCACCCCGATCGTATGGCCTCCCGCATTTTGGGCATGGGCGACATTCTCACCCTGATCGAACAGGCCGAAAGCAAGCTGGACGAGAAAAAGGCCGAAGAAATGGCCCGCCGCCTGCAAGAGAATAAATTCGATATGAACGATATGCTGGAACAGTTTCAGCAGATCCGCAAAATGGGTTCCATGAAAAAACTGCTGGGCATGATCCCCGGTATGGAACGGCAGTTGAAAAACGTGGAGGTGGACGATCGCCAGATCGACCGCATCGCCGCCATCATTTTATCTATGACGCCTGAAGAGCGCGCCAAACCCGAACGCATCAACCCCTCCCGCAAGCGGCGCATAGCCGCCGGCAGCGGCATGAAGGTGGAAGACGTGAACCGCCTGCTGAAACAGCACGAGCAAATGAAACAGCTGTTCAAGCAATCTAAAAAAGGCAAAAAAGGCCGGCGTAATCTGGGCGGCATGGGCCCGGGTATGGAAGGGCTGCTGCCCCCCGATTTTAAACTGTGACCCAACGGTTCAACCGTTTGGACATACACGATCATTCACAAGTGGAGGTGAAAATCAACATGGCAGTAAAAATGAGACTGCGCCGCATGGGCGCCAAGAAAGCACCTTTCTATCGCATCATCGTGGCGGATTCCCGTTCCCCGCGTGACGGCCGCTTTATTGAAGAAGTGGGCTATTACAATCCGGTGGAGAATCCTCCCGTGGTCAAAATCGACGCGGAAAAGGCGAAGCAATGGATCCAAAACGGTGCGCAACCTACCGAAACCGTTAAAAGCTTGCTGAAAGCCAACGGCGTTATCTAATTATCCAACAGGAGGATCATGTATCATGCAAGAACTGCTTGTAACCCTGGCCAAAGGCCTGGTGGAAGAGCCGGATCAAGTCACCGTAACGGTTGACGAGCCCGACGAAGAAGGCGTTATCGTGTATCATCTGCACGTGGCCGAAAACGATATGGGCCGCGTGATCGGCAAACAGGGCCGCATTGCCAAAGCCATTCGCGTGGTTATGCGTGCCGCCGCCGTGCGCAAAGACCAAAAGGTCGCTGTGGAGATCGACTGATCGCGATGCTTCACCTGACCGCCGCGTTCATGGGAACGCGGCGGTTTTTCTTGTTTGTTGCCCCTTGCTTTTTGCAATGGATACGGGTATAATGAAGAAAAACAGGGGGTGAGCGTTTTGGCGCGATTATTTGTTCTTGGCGCCGGCGGTTGGGGCCTGGGGCTGGCATTGGCCGCCCACCGGGCGGGACACACCGTGACCGTTTGGTCTTGCTTTGAACGGGAGATCCGGGAACTGACCGAAACGCGGGAAAATGTGAAATTGCTGCCCGGCGTCACCGTGCCCCAAGCTGTCGCCTTTACCACCGACCTGGCGGGGGCGGGCGACGCCGACGGGGTCATTCTGGCGGTGCCGTCTATCCATATTCGGGCCACGGCGCAAAAACTGGCGCCTTATTTGGGCCTGCAAACCCTGGTGATCGACGCCAGCAAAGGCATTGAATCCACCACCGGCCTGCGGTTGAGTCAGGTTATTGAACAAGAGATCCCCGGCCACACGGTGGTGGCTTTGTCCGGCCCCACCCATGCGGAAGAGGTGGCGCGGGCGCTGCCCACTTCCATCGTAAGCGCTTCGCGGGATCCTGCGGCCGCCGCCCGTGTGCAGGATTGGCTGATGCAACCCTCCCTGCGGGTGTACGTGAATCACGACGTGACCGGGGTGGAACTGGGCGGCGCGTTAAAAAACGTGATCGCGCTGGCCGCCGGCATTTGCGACGGCATGCACGCCGGCGATAACGCCAAAGCCGCCCTTATGACCCGCGGCCTTTCGGAAATGGCTCGCCTGGGCGTGGCTATGGGCGCCCGGGAAGAAACGTTTCGCGGTCTTACGGGCATGGGGGACCTGATCGTGACCTGCGGCAGTATCTATTCCCGTAATCACCGGGCGGGGGAACTCATCGGCAAAGGCCTGCCGCCGGCCCAGGCGGTAGAGATCGTGGGCACGGTGGAAGGCTATCACGCGGTGATCCCCGCCTGCCTGCTGGCTGACCGTTACGGGGTGGAAATGCCCATTGCCCGCCAATGCTACGCCGTGTGTTATGAAAACAAAGACCCGCGCCAGGCGGTAGACGCTTTGATGGGGCGCGCAAAAAAGCAGGAGTGACCCATGAAACGACCTTTTATCGAAACCGGCAAGATCACCGCGCCCCACGGGGTAAGGGGAGAAGTGCGGGTGCAGCCCTGGTGCGACGCGCCGGAGGATCTGACCCGCTACGCTGTGCTGTATACCGACCCGACGGGTGCCCACGGCCTGCGGGTGCAGTCTGCCCGGGTGCACAAAAGCATGGTGCTCATGCAGCTGCAGGGGGTGGATTCCGTTGAAGCCGCCGAAGCTTTGCGGGGCCGGACCTTGTATGTGAAGCGGGAAGACCTGGCCCTGCCGGATGACCGGATCCTGGTGGCCGACCTGATCGGCTGCCGGGTGCTGGAAACCGCTACCGGCCGGCTGTTGGGGCAGGTGACCCAGGTATCCCAAACCGGCGCCAACGACGTGTGGCACGTGACCCGTGAGGGCAAAGAATATCTGGTGCCCGCCATCGGCCCGGTGGTAGACCGGGTGGACCTGGACGACGACGCGGTGTATATTACACCGCTGAAAGGGATATTTGAGGATGAGGATTGATTTTTTGACCCTGTTTCCCGATCTGTGCATGAACGTGATGCGCGAAAGCGTGATCGGCCGGGCGGTGGAAAAAGGCTTGATAGACGTGGCTTGCCACAACATTCGGGATTACACCGAAAACCGCCAGAAGCAGGTGGACGACGCACCCTTCGGCGGCGGCATGGGCATGATCATGCAAGCCCAGCCCATTTATGACTGCTACCGGGCGGTGGAGGCCATGGACCCCCGCCCTTGCCATTTGATCTATTTAACGCCCCAGGGCAAGACCCTTACCCAGCAGCGGGCGGTGGAACTGTCCGCCATGCCCCGGCTGGCGCTGTTGTGCGGCCATTACGAAGGGGTGGACGAGCGGGTGCTGGAAGAGCTGGAGCCGGAAGAGATCTCCATCGGCGATTACGTGCTCACCGGCGGCGAACTGCCCGCCCTGGTGCTGGCCGACACGGTGTGCCGCCTGGTGCCCGGCGTGCTGGCCGACGACGTTTGCTTTACGGAAGAAAGCCACTTTTCCGGCCTGCTGGAATATCCCCAATATTCACGCCCCCGGGTGTGGCGGGGCAGGGAAGTGCCGGCGGTGCTGTTGTCCGGCCACCACAAAAACATAACGGCCTGGCGGCAGGAGCAGTCGCTGCTGCGCACCCGGCAAAAACGGCCCGATCTGCTGGCAAAAAAACCGGACGCCGATCCGGATTGATATGGCAATTCTGCACAAAGCCGCGGGGACAAAAATCCGTCCCTTTGTTGGGGGCGTAAAACTTTGCTTCAACCGCCCCGCTTTGCAAAACTTTTCGTTGACGAAGCGGTTTTTTGTGCTATAATAAGCATGTAGAAATCTATCGCAATTCAAAGATACGAGGCGAATGAAATGTTTGTGAAAGACGTTACGGTGCAAAACAAAGTTGGTTTGCATGCGCGGCCGGCCACCTTTTTTATTCAAAAGGCCAATGAATTCCGTTCTTCCATTTGGGTGGAACGGGAAGATCGCCGTGTAAACGCCAAAAGCTTGCTGGGTGTGCTCAGCCTGGGCATTGTGGGCGGCACCACCATCAGCATCGTGGCCGACGGGCCCGACGAAGAAGCCGCGGTAGAGGGCCTGGTCAAATTGGTCCAGTCCGGCTTTGCCGAATAAACGCAAACACAGCAAAAAGGTGTATTGTGAACGCGCACAATACACCTTTTTTCTTCACGAAGGGAGACTTTTAACGTTATGGCCTTGCAAGGCGTTTTGTTTGATTTAGACGGCACGGTGGCCAACACCCTGGGGGATCTGGCCGCCGCCACCAACGCGACGCTGGCACACTTCGGCTTTGCCACCCGGCCGGAAGAAAACTTTTGCCGCTATGTGGGCAACGGCGCCCGCAAGCAGGTGGAACGGGCGCTGGGCCGGCCCGTGCCGCCCGAAACGTTTGAAGCGTTGTATGCCTGGTATTTGCAATATTATAACACCCACGCCTGCCTGCGCACCCGGCCTTACGACGGCCTGCCGGCGGTGCTCAACGCCCTGCGGCAACGGGGCCTGCGGCTGGGCATTGTAACCAACAAACCCCAACCCATGGCCGACCAGATCGCCCACGCTTTGTATGAGGGTGTGTTCGAAGTGGTGTACGGCGCCCGGGAAGACTATCCCCTCAAGCCCGACCCCGCTTCGGCCCGCCTGGCTATGGCGGCGCTGGATCTCACCCCGGCCAACACCCTGTTTGTGGGGGATTCCGCCGTGGACGTGCAAACCGCCCACAACGCCGGCCTGCCATGCGTGGGAGTGGCCTGGGGCTTTCGCGGCCGGGCGGAACTAACGGCGGCCGGCGCCGATCAGGTGATCGATTCCCCGGCGGAATTGCTTTCTATTACGTAATCTTTCCATTTATCCCAATCATACCCGTCAACGGTACAGTCCAGCCACAGGCCTTCGGGCCGGTATTCTTCGGCGTGGACGGTGCCGTTTTTGCGTATATAAGCGGCCAGCCCGCCTTGGGCAAAGGGCAGCAGCAGCCGCACTCGCCGGCGGGTGGGGGGCAGGGCCTGCGCCACCGCCGCCAGCAGGCGGTCCAAACCGGCGCCGTTCAGGGCCGAAATGCACAGCCCGTCCCGGGGCAGGGCGGCCGGGTCGGCCAGCCGGTCGCATTTATTGAACACGGCCAGCACCGGCGTTTCGCCGCAGCCCAGTTCCTCCAGCAGCGCCCGGGTTACCCGCAGGTGCTCGTCCGCTTCGGGGCTGGAAAGATCGCACACGTTCAAAATCACGTCGGCCCGCGCCGCTTCTTCCAGGGTGGAATGAAAGGCTTCCACCAAATGGTGGGGCAGTTTGCGTATCAGGCCTACCGTATCCACCAGCATCACCGTGCGCCCGTCGGGCAGTTTCAGCGCCCGGGCGGTGGGGTCCAGCGTGGCAAACAGCATGTCTTCCACCAGCACGCCCGCGTCGGTCAGCGCGTTCATCAGGGTAGACTTGCCCGCGTTGGTGTAACCCACAATGGCCACGGTGGCCATGCCGTTTTTGCGGCGGCGTTCCCGCTGGCCTGCCCGGCGGGTTTCCAGTTCTTTTAATTGTTCTTTTAAGGCGTAAATGCGCCGGCGGATGTGGCGCTTGTCGGTTTCCAGTTTGCTTTCGCCCGCGCCCCGGCGCATGCCGATGCCGCCTTGACGTGAAAGCCCCTGCCCCTGGCCGGTGAGCCGGGGCAGCATATACCGGTAGCGGGCCAGGTCCACTTGAATGCGTCCTTCGCCGGTGCGGGCCCGTTGTGCAAAAATATCCAATATCAGCAGCGTGCGGTCAATGGTGCGCACGCCGGCGGCTTTTTCAATGTTGCGCTGTTGGGTGGGGGTCAGTTCGCTGTCAAAAATCAGCAGATCGATTTCGTTATTCTTGCAAAAATCGGTTATTTCGGCCAGTTTGCCGCTGCCAATGCAAGTGGCGTTGTCCGGCACGGGCAGGTTTTGCACCACGGTGGCCACCACCTGCGCGCCGGCGGTTTCGGCCAATTCGGCCAGTTCGTCCATCAGTGCGTCGGTATCCGGGTCGCCGGTGTTCAGTCCCACCAGCACCGCCCGCTCGGGCTGCTGTGATAATTCTATCATGCTATGCGCCTCCTGTTGTGTAGTCGCCGGCATCAGTGTACCACATTTTGGTCTCGGGCACAACTGTTTTTCGCAAAAACCGGGGGCGGGGAGCAGGAAGGACGCAAAACAAACAACGGCGCCGTGTGTTTCATAATTTCGTGCAAAACCCTACTGCCGCCGCGATTTTTGCCAAATCGCAGCTTTTTGAATTTTTTCAAAACTTCCTCTTGACATTTGCATTCGGTTGTAATATAATACCAAAATGTATCAATATGGGTTCATTTGCTCCTATCGCACCGTTTGCCGGGGGCAAAACAGCCCGAAAACCGCCTTTTTCGACGGCTTTCAACGTGAATGTTCAACTTGAAATGGAGTGGTAAAACCGATGGTAAATGTGAAGAAAGTACGCCTTGGCGTGGGTGAACGCATGAGCTTTTCTACCATCAACGAGATTTTGGAGATGCCCAACCTCATCGAGATCCAAAAATCCTCGTATCAATGGTTTATCGAAAAGGGTCTGCGGGAAGTGCTGTTTGAAATGCCGCCCATCTGCGACTACACCGGCAATTTGGAACTGACCTTTGTAGACTACCGTTTGGAGGATACGCCCAAATATACCATTATTGAATGCAAAGAGCGGGACGCTACCTATGCCGCCGCCCTGCGGGTAACGGCGCGTCTGCTCAACCGGGAAACGGGCGAAATCAAAGAAAGCGAAGTGTTTATGGGCGATTTCCCGCTCATGACGCCCTACGGCACCTTTGTGATCAACGGGGCCGAGCGCGCTATCGTTTCGCAGCTCATTCGTTCTCCCGGCGCGTATTTTGACCAGACCATCGATAAGTCCGGCCGGCATTTGTTCAATTCCACCATTATCCCCACCCGGGGCGCCTGGCTGGAATATGAAACCGACCAGAATGAGATTCTGTATGTGCGCATCGATAAAAACCGCAAGCTGCCCCTCACCACCTTCCTGCGGGCCATCGGCCTGGGCAGCGCCGAACAAATCAAAGAATACTTCGGCGAAAACGAACGCCTGCTGGTCACGCTGGAAAAAGACCTGGCCCAAAACACCGAAGAAGCCTTGCTGGAAGTGTACAAAAAACTGCGCCCCGGCGAGCCTTTCACGGTAGAAGGCGCCCAACAGCACCTGCACAACCTGTTCTTTGATCCCCTGCGGTATGACCTGGCCCACGTGGGGCGGTATAAATACAATAAAAAACTGGCGCTGGCGCCCCGTCTGGCCGGCCGGACCCTCACCCGTCCGGTGGCCGACCCCCGCACCGGCGAAGTGCTGGCCGAAGCCGGCGTTACCGTTTCCCGCGCGCTGGCGGAAGAACTGGACCGCAAAGGCGTGCGCGAAGCGTTTGTGGCCGTGGAATATGAAGGGATGGAAAGCGAACACAAAATCATTTGCAACGGCACCGTGCCGATGGAAGATTATGTTTCTTTCGATCCCGAAGAATGCGGCATTACCGAGCGCGTGTTCTTTAACGTGCTGTGCCGCCTGATGGATGAAAACGGCGATGAAGAAAGCCTGAAGGCCGCCGTGATCGCCCATCGGGACGAGCTGGTGCCCTCCCACATCACCGTAGACGATATTTTCGCCACCGTCAGCTACATTCTGGGCCTGCAATACGGCATCGGCAATGTGGACGACATCGACCACCTGGGCAACCGCCGCATCCGCTGCGTGGGCGAACTGCTGCAAAACCAGTTCCGCATCGGCATCACCCGTATGGAACGGGTCGTGCGGGAAAAAATGACCATCCAGGCCCAGGATCTGGACGCGGTCACGCCCCAATCGCTCATCAACATCCGGCCTGTGGTGGCGGCTATTAAAGAGTTCTTCGGTTCTTCGCCGCTGTCTCAGTTTATGGACCAGAACAACCCGCTGGCCGAACTCACCCACAAACGCCGTTTGTCCGCGCTGGGCCCCGGCGGTTTGTCCCGTGACCGGGCCGGGTTTGAAGTGCGCGACGTGCACTACAGCCACTATGGCCGCATGTGTCCTATTGAAACGCCTGAAGGCCCCAACATCGGCTTGATCTCGTATTTGGCCACCTATGCCCGCATCAACAAATACGGGTTTATTGAAGCACCCTTCCGCCGGGTAGACAAAAAAACCGGCGTGGTGCTAAACGAAGTGGTGTATATGACCGCCGACCAGGAAGATGAATTTATTGTGGTGCAGGCCAACGAACCGCTGGACGAAAAGGGCCGCTTTGCCCGGGCCAAGGTTTCCGCCCGCTGCCGGGATGAATTTATTGAAGTGGAACGGGAACGGGCCGACTTTATGGACGTTTCGCCTAAAATGGTTATTTCGGTGGCCACTTCGCTTATTCCTTTCCTGGAAAACGACGACGCCAACCGCGCCCTGATGGGCGCCAACATGCAGCGCCAGGCTGTGCCGCTGCTTAAAACCGACGCGCCCATCGTGGGCACCGGTATGGAATACAAAGCCGCGGTAGACTCGGGCGTTTGCGTGCTGTGCAACCGGCCCGGCACGGTCACCCACGTGCAGGCCGACCGAATCGATATCCTCACCGACGAAGGGGAGACCGATTCTTACGAAGTCACCAAGTTCCTGCGTTCCAACCAGGGCACCTGCATCAACCAGCGCCCGGTGGTGAACGAAGGCGACCGGGTGGAAAAAGATCAGGTGATCGCCGACGGCCCCGCCACCGACCACGGTGAACTGGCCCTGGGCAAAAACGCCCTCATCGGCTTTATGACCTGGGAAGGCTATAACTACGAAGACGCCGTGCTCATCAACGAAAAAGTGGTGCGGGACGACGTGTTCACCTCCATTCATATTGAAGAATACGAACTGGAATCCCGCGATACCAAGCTGGGACCCGAAGACATCACCCGCGATATTCCCAACGTGGGCGAAGACGCGCTGAAGGATCTGGACGAGCGGGGCATTATCCGCATCGGCGCCGAAGTGCGTGCGGGCGATATTCTGGTGGGCAAGGTCACGCCTAAGGGCGAAACCGAAATGACCGCCGAAGAACGCTTGCTGCGGGCCATTTTCGGCGAAAAGGCGCGGGAAGTGCGCGATACCTCTTTGCGGGTGCCCCACGGCGAATACGGCACGGTGGTAGACGTGAAGATCTTTGACCGCCACAACTGTTCCGAACTCAACCCCGGCGTTAACATGGTGGTGCGCTGCTACATTGCCCAAAAACGCAAAATCTCCGTGGGCGATAAAATGGCCGGCCGCCACGGCAACAAGGGCGTTGTGTCCCGCATTTTGCCGGTGGAGGATATGCCGTTCCTGCCGGACGGCACGCCGCTGGACATTGTGCTCAATCCCTTGGGCGTTCCGTCCCGTATGAACATCGGCCAGGTGCTGGAAGTCCACTTGGGCTACGCCGCCCGCGCGCTGGGCTGGAAGGTTTGCACCCCCGTGTTTGACGGCGCCCATGAAGACGATATTCGCCAACTGCTGCAGCAGGCCGGTTTGGCGGAAGACGGCAAAACCGATTTGTACGACGGCCGCACCGGCCGCAAGTTTGATAACCGCGTTACCGTGGGTATCATGTACTTCTTAAAACTGCACCATTTGGTGGACGATAAGATCCACGCCCGTTCCACCGGCCCCTATTCGCTGGTTACGCAGCAGCCTTTGGGCGGCAAAGCCCAGTTTGGCGGCCAGCGCTTCGGCGAAATGGAAGTGTGGGCGCTGGAAGCTTACGGCGCCGCTTACACCCTGCAAGAGATCCTCACCGTTAAGTCGGACGACGTGGTGGGCCGCGTAAAGACCTATGAAGCCATCGTTAAGGGTCAAAACGTGCCCAAGCCCGGCGTGCCGGAATCCTTCAAGGTGCTCATCAAAGAACTCCAGTCCCTGGGTCTGGACGTGAAAGTGCTGGACGCCGAAGGGGAAGAGATCGATCTGAAGCAGTCCTTTGACGATGACGACGATATCGTGGGCATCCCCGTGCAGTTGGAAGAAGACATGGTGGCCGACGACCTGACCGGCTACAGCATGGAAGACGAAGAGGGCAACCCCATTGCCGAAGAGGATGAGGATGCCGCTTATGACGACGCCGACGGTTACGCCGACGATATGGACGAAGCGTATTAAGGAGGTAGGAATCGATGCAGGCAGAAACCAAAAAAGAACTGGAATTTGAATCCATTAAAATCGGCCTTGCCTCGCCCGAACAGATCCGCAGCTGGTCTTACGGCGAAGTGACCAAGCCCGAAACCATCAACTATCGCTCCTTAAAACCCGAACGGGACGGTTTGTTTTGCGAAAAGATCTTTGGACCCACCAAGGACTGGGAATGCCATTGCGGCAAATATAAACGCATTCGCTACAAGGGCCGCATTTGCGACCGCTGCGGCGTAGAGATCACCCGCGCCAAAGTGCGCCGGGAACGCATGGGCTCCATTGAACTGGCCGCCCCCGTTTCGCACATTTGGTATTTTAAGGGCATCCCGTCCCGCATGGGCCTCATTCTGGACATTTCGCCCCGTCTGCTGGAGCAGGTGCTGTATTTTTCCCAGTATATCGTAACCGATCCGGGCAACACCCCGCTGGTGAAAAAACAGCTGCTCAACGAAAAGCAGTACCGGGAAATGGAAGAAAAGTATGAGGACGATTTTGAAGCCATGATGGGCGCCGAGGCCATCAAAAAACTGCTGGCCGAAATCGACCTGGACGCCCTGAGCGCCGAAATCCACGAAGAACTGGAAAACGCCACCGGCCAAAAGCGGGTCAAAATCCTCAAACGGCTGGACGTGGTGGAATCCTTCCGCCTTTCGGGCAACCGCCCCGAATGGATGATTCTGGACGTGGTGCCGGTCATCCCGCCCGATCTGCGCCCCATGGTGCAGCTGGACGGCGGCCGTTTCGCCACCTCCGACCTGAACGACCTGTATCGCCGGGTCATCAACCGCAACAACCGGTTAAAACGCCTGCTGGAACTGGGCGCGCCGGACATCATTGTGCGCAACGAAAAACGTATGCTGCAAGAAGCGGTGGACGCCCTGATCGAAAACGGCCGCCGCGGCCGTCCGGTCACCGGCCCCAGCAACCGGCCGCTCAAGTCCTTGTCCGATATGCTCAAGGGCAAGCAGGGCCGTTTCCGGCAAAACCTGCTGGGCAAACGTGTGGACTATTCCGGCCGTTCGGTTATCGTGGTTGGGCCGGAACTGAAAATGTATCAGTGCGGCCTGCCCAAAGAAATGGCGCTGGAACTGTTTAAACCCTTTGTGATGAAGCGCCTGGTGGAAACCGGCGCCACCGCCAACATCAAGCAAGCCCGCAAAATGATAGACAGGGTGAAGGACGAAGTTTGGGACGCGCTGGAAACGGTGATCAAAGACCATCCCGTGCTGCTTAACCGCGCCCCCACGCTGCACCGTTTGGGCATTCAGGCCTTTGAACCGGTGCTGGTGGAAGGCCGCGCCTTAAAACTGCACCCGCTGGTGTGTACCGCTTATAACGCCGACTTTGACGGCGACCAAATGGCCGTGCACGTGCCCCTTTCGGCCGAAGCCCAGGCTGAAGCCCGCCTGCTTATGCTGGCGGCCAACAACCTGCTTAAGCCCTCCGACGGCAAGCCGGTGGTGGTGCCCACCCAGGATATGGTGCTGGGTTCCTACTACCTCACGCTGGTGCGCCCGGACGAACCCGGCGCCGGCAAAGTGTTCCGCGACCGGGACGAAGCCCGCATGGCGTATGACGATAACGTCATTGGCCTGCACGCGCCCATCAAAGTGCGCTACACCGGCAAAAACGCCGCCGGCGAACGCATCACCCGCCTGCTGGATACCACCATGGGCTACATCATCTTCAACGATTCCATTCCCCAGGACCTGGGTTTTGTGGACCGCACCCAGCCCAACCGGGAACTGGACCTGGAAATCAACTTCCACTTTGATGAAGACGGCAACCCCGTGGCCAACAAGGTTGACAAAGGCAAGCTGGGCAAGATCATTGACCGCTGCATCAAGATCCACGGCACCACCATCACCAGCGAGGTGCTGGATAAGATCAAAGCCACCGGTTACCATTATTCCACCCGCGGCGCCATTACCGTGGCGGTGTGCGATGCGGTGATCCCACCTGCCAAAAAGCAGATGATCGCCGACGCCGAAGCGGAGATCGACGTGATCCATCGCGAATTTAAGCGCGGCCTCATCAGCGACGATGAACGCCACCGTTTGGTGGTGGACGTGTGGGATAAAACCACCGGCGACGTTTCCAACGCCCTGAAGGATAACCTGGACGAATACAATCCCATCTATATGATGGCCGATTCCGGCGCCCGTGGTTCCATGAACCAGATCCGTCAGCTGGCCGGCATGCGCGGCCTGATCGCCAACACCTCCGGCCGTACCATTGAAACCCCCATCCGTTCCAACTACCGCGAAGGTTTGAATATTCTGGAATACTTCATTTCCTCCCGCGGCGCCCGTAAAGGCTTGGCCGATACCGCGCTGCGTACCGCCGACTCGGGTTATTTGACCCGCCGCCTGGTGGACGTTTCGCAAGACGTGATCATCCGCGAAGACGATTGCGGCGCCCATATCGGTATTGAAGTGTATGATATCAAAGAAGGCAAAAACGTGATCGAGCCGTTGTCTGAACGGTTGCTGGGCCGGTATTTGATCGAAGACTTCTATCATCCCGAAACCGGCGAACTGGTAATGGATAACCAGCACATGATCACCGAAGCCGACGCCGCCCGCATTGTGGCCACCGGCGTGGAACGCATCAAGATCCGTTCGGTGCTCAACTGCCGCGCCAAACACGGCGTGTGCAAAAAGTGCTACGGCGCCAACCTGGCCAACGGCAAACTGGTTTCGCAAGGCGAGGCCGTGGGCATTGTGGCCGCTCAGTCCATCGGCGAACCCGGCACCCAGCTCACCATGCGTACCTTCCATACCGGCGGTATCGCGTCGGCGGAAGATATCACCCAAGGTCTGCCCCGTGTAGAAGAACTGTTTGAAGCCCGTCGGCCCAAAAAAGCGGCTATCATCGCCGGCATTCCGGGCGTGGTGCACATTCAGGAGGTCAAACGGAACTACGAAGTGACCGTGACCAACGACGAAACGGGCGATCAGCGCAGCTACACCGTGCCTTACGGCTACCACATTATTGTGGAAGACGGCGCCGAAGTGAAAGCCGGCCAATCCATTACCGAAGGCTCTCTCTATCCCCAAGACGTGCTGGACGCCTGCGGTGTGGAAGCGGTGCAAGACTACATCATCGCGCAGGTGCAAAGCGTGTATCGCACCCAGGGTGTTGATATCAACGATAAGCACATCGAAGTGATCGTGCGCCAGATGATGAAAAAGGTCAAAGTGCTGGAAGCGGGCGACACCGACCTGCTGGCCGGCGCCCTGGCCGAACGCAGCCGCTATTATGCCGAAAACGAAGCCATTCAGGCGCGTATTGACGCCGGCGAGACCCATGAAGACGGCACGCCCCTGCAGCTGGCTGTTTGCGAGCCCGTGCTGCTGGGTATCTGCAAGGCCGCCCTGGCTTCCGATTCCTTCCTGTCGGCCGCTTCCTTCCAGGAAACCGCCAAAGTGTTGACCGACGCCGCCATCAAGGGCAAGGTAGACGCGTTGATCGGCCTGAAGGAAAACGTCATCATCGGCAACCTGGTGCCTTCCGGCACCGGCATGAAGAACAATTACCTGGATTGGGAAGAAGGCGACGGCATGCATGCCACCGTGGGCGACGCTTTTGCGGCCGCTCTCAAACAAGCCGCCGAATCCGAACAGGCTTCTGCCGAAGAATAAACCAGCCCTGCCGGCCGGATCTTTTACGATCCGGCCGGTTTTTTTGTCGGCTTTGGCTTTACCTTTCGGCCGGTTTGTGTTATACTTTTGGCATAAGCGCTTCGGCGCCCTCCCAAAGCAAAGGAGCATGGGCATGAATGTTTTGCAGGGCTTGCAGCCCGCGGCGGTTTTTACCGCTTTTGAAGAATTATCCCGCATTCCGCACGGTTCGGGCAACACGGCCGGCGCGGCGGACTACGTAGCCGCTTTTGCCGCCCGGCACGGCCTGCGGTCGGTGCAGGATGAATGGCATAATGTGATCGTTTATAAACCGGGCTCACCCGGGCGGGAAGCCGAACCGCCGGTGATTTTACAGGCCCATTTGGATATGGTGTGCGCCAAACAGCCGGACGTGACTTTCGATTTTACCCGCGACGCCCTGCGTTTGCAAACTGACGGAGAATGGGTGTGGGCCCAAGGCACCACCCTGGGGGGCGACGACGGCGCCGGCGTGGCCATTATTTTGGCTGTGCTGGCCCGGCAGGATCTGTCTCATCCGCCGATCGAAGCGGTGTTCACGTCTGATGAAGAAACGGGCATGTACGGCGCGGCCGGGCTGGATTTTTCGCTGCTGCGCGGCAAACGGATGATCAATTTGGATTCGGAAGAAGAAGGCATTTTCACCGTGGGCTGTGCGGGGGGCGTGCGCTGCACCGTTACGCTGCCCATGGCGGCCGAAGCCTGCACCGCGCCGGCCTACACCGTGGCTGTGCGGGACCTGCAGGGAGGCCATTCGGGGGCGGAGATCCACCGCAACCGGCAAAACGCCAACCGGCTGTTGGCCCAAACGGTGGCTGCGCTGGGTGAAGGTGTGCGGCTGGCTTCCTTCGCCGGCGGCAAACTGGATAACGCCATCCCCCGGGAGGCTTCCTGCGTGGTGTGTACCCATCTGCCGGCCGAAACGCTGGCCGCCGCCGCCCGGCAGGCACAGCAAACCGCCCGGGCAGGGGAAGATACCGCTGCCTGCGTTACCGTAACGCCCGCGCCCACGCCCGCCGCGGCCTGGACCGCCGCCGATACCGCCCGTTTGCTCACTTTTATCACCACCGCGCCCGCCGGGGTGCAGGCCATGTGCGCCGATCTGCCGAACGTGGTGGAAACGTCGCTTAACATGGGCGTTGTGGCTTGCGACGCCGCCGGTGTGCAGGTGCATTTTGCCCTGCGCAGCAGTGTGGAATCCGCCAAGGCTGCCCTGCTGGAGCGGGTGCTGCAAACCGCCCGGGCCTGCGGGGGACAGGGCACCACCGCCGGGGCCTATCCGGCCTGGGAATACCGGGCCCATTCCCCCTTGCGGGACACGCTGGTGAACGCCTACACCGCCCAATACGGCAAGGCGCCCCAGGTCATCGTGATACACGCCGGGCTGGAATGCGGGCTGTTTTGCCAAAAATGCCCCGGGCTGGACGCCGTTTCCATCGGGCCGGCGCTGGAACATATCCACACCCCGGCCGAGCGCATGAACGTGGCGTCGGTCGGCCGCAGTTATGAATTTGTTTGCCGCTGCCTGGCGGCGCTTTAAGAAAGGACGCGATTTTTGCATGATTCAACAACGCGTACAGGCGCTGCAAGCCAAACTGCCCCCTCACACCGGCTTGCTCATCACCTCCGGCTCCAACCGCCAGTATGTTACCGACTTTGCTTCGTCAGCCGGCATGGTGCTCATCACCCCCGACGCGGCCACCTTATTTATCGATTTTCGCTATTGTGAAAAAGCCAAAGAAGTGGTGAAAAGCTGCGCCGTTGCCCTGTGGGATCGGGGCTTGGGCCAGGTGGCCGCCGAATGCCGCCGCCTGCAGGTGCAAACCCTGCTGGTAGAAACCGAACAGGTCAGCGTGGCCCAAATGGGCCGCATCCGCGCGGCGATGGAAGGCATTACCGTGAGCGATGACGCCGCCGCCGACCGGTGGCTGACCGACGCCCGCAGCATGAAAACCGCGGGGGAAGTAGACCGCATTCGTGCCGCCCAGCAAATGACCGACGAAACCTTTGCCTATATTACCGGGCGCATTGCCGCCGGCCGCACCGAACGGGACGTGATGCTGGATATGGAATTTTATATGCGCCGGTTGGGCAGCCAGGGCATCGCCTTTGATTTTATCGTTGTTTCGGGCGCTAACGGGTCGGTGCCTCACGGGGTGCCGGGCGATAAGCCGCTGGAAAAAGGCGACTTTGTCACCATGGATTTCGGCGCCCGGGTAGACGGCTACCGGTCGGATATGACCCGCACGGTGGCGGTGGGCTGCGTAAGCGACGAACAGCGCCGGGTGTATGAAACCGTGCTGGCCGCCCAAACCCGGTCTATGGCGCAGGTGGCCCCCGGCCGTGTGTGCAAGGATATCGACGCCATTGCCCGTGATTTGATCGATAACGCCGGTTACGCCGGTGCTTTCGGCCACGGGCTGGGCCACAGCGTGGGGCTGGATATTCACGAAGCCCCCAACTTCAACCCCCGGTGTGATACGGTGCTGCAGCCCGGCATGATCATGACGGTGGAACCCGGCATTTATCTGGAAGGCCGCTTCGGCGTGCGCATAGAAGACATGGTGGTGGTGACCGAAACCGGGTATGAAGACCTGACCCACAGCCCCCATGAATTGATTATTTTGTAAAGAGGTGTTTTATAATGGAACAAAACAGATTGCAGCAATACGCCCGCTTGATCGCCAAAACCGGCGGCCGGGTACAACCGGGGCAAGAAGTCATTATTATGGCCGAATTGGACCAGCCCCGCTTTATTGAAATGCTGGTGGAAGAATGCTACGCCTGCGGCGCCAAACGGGTGCGGGTGGAATGGACTCATCAGCCACTCACCCGATCCCACATTGCCCATTGCGACGTGGAAACCCTTTCCACCGTGGAAGAATGGGAAAAAGCCAAGCTGGCCCATCAGGTAGAGACCCTGCCGGTGCGCATTTATATTTTATCCGAAGATCCGGACGGCCTGAACGGCATCGACCAGGAAAAAATGTCCCGCGCCGGCGCCGCCCGTTCCAAGATCCTTAAGCCCTATCGGGACCAGATGGAAAACAAGTATCAATGGTGCATCGCCGCCGTGCCGGGGGAGGATTGGGCGAAAAAACTCTTCCCCGAAAAATCCTCTGCCGACGCGATCGAAGCGCTGTGGGAAGCTATTTTGTCCGTCTCCCGTGTCACCGACGACCCCATTGCCGCCTGGGACGCCCACAACCGCGATCTGACCGACCGTTGCAACGCCCTTAACGCCATGGGCCTGGCCCAACTGCGCTATCACGCGGGCAACGGTACTGATCTCACCGTGGGGCTTATGCCCGAAGGCATGTTCCTGGGCGGGGGCGAAACCTCTCTGCAGGGCATTTATTACAACCCCAACATTCCGTCGGAAGAAGTGTTCACCACCCCCAAACGGGGCGAGGCCGAAGGCATTGTGTATTCCAGCCGGCCCTTGTCCTACCGGGGCGAACTCATTGAAGATTTTTCCGTGCGGTTTGAAAAAGGCAAAGCGGTGGAAGTCCACGCCCGCAAAGGGGAAGCGCTGCTCAAAGAACTCATCGGCATGGATGAAGGCGCCGCCTATCTGGGCGAATGCGCGCTGGTGCCCTACGATTCGCCCATTCGCCAAAGCGAATTGCTGTTTTACAACACGCTGTTTGACGAAAACGCCGCTTGCCACCTGGCGCTGGGCATGGGCTTTACCAACTGTGTGCGGGGCTTTGAAGAAAAAACCCTGGAAGAGTGCCGCGCCCTGGGCGTGAACGATTCTATCATCCATGAAGATTTCATGATCGGCACCGCCGACCTGTCCATCGACGGCGTGACCGCCGACGGCCAGGTGATCCCCCTCTTCCGCAACGGCAACTGGGCGTTTTAAGCCAATTCGTCCCTTTATTACAAACACCGAACGTACCTTGCGCGCGTTCGGTGTTTGTTGCTTTTTGGCACTTTTGCACAAATCTGCGCCGCTATTTTCTACACATTTCTATAGCAGCGTGCTTATAGACAGGCCGTTTTTGCATGCTATAATGAACAAAACGGGCATTTTTGGCGGCTCATCTGGCGCTTTTTCGCATTTTTTCGGGCCGAAAACGGCTCAAATCAAAGGGAAAACCCGTCGTTTTATATCATATTATTAATATACTAAGGTCTTAATTAAAAATGTGCTATACTACCTGCGGCTTTTCAAAAAAGCCGAATCAAGGAGGTAGTAAAAAATGAAAGAAAAAGCGTCTTACATCGGCAAAGCGGCGGCAGTTGGCCTGGTGGCCGGCGGCGTTGCGTGGGGTCTTTCCGGTCTGTTTGTGTGCGGGTGCGGCATATTCGCCCTGGTGGTGCTCGTCGCCCTCAACGCCGTCATCGAATCGCCGCGCGACAAAAACAACGTGTCGTTCGCCCGCGCAATGGACAACGCCATGTTATACAACACCGATCTGGGCACCGGCGCCCAGATCGCGGCGACGGAACAACTGCTGCAGCAGCTGAACGAACAAAAAAACGGCGCAAGTCGGCAATAAAGAAGGAGGGAGCGCTATGGATCTTTCACAAATTCCCACCGCCGCGCTGGTGGCGGAATTGCAAAAGCGGGCGGGCGTCAATACCGTCGTCGTGCCGCCCTATGAGCCCTATGCCGTCACCACCGGCCAACACACCGTCACCGATACCGGCCCCGTGGTGATATTGCAGGTGTGGGACTAAACCCGGCAAACGGATACCGTGCAAACATATCGCAGGCAGCCGTGCTTGCGGTCGAAATAATAAAATCAAAGGAGAATTGAAATGGAAAAACTCAAAACAATGGTAAACGCTTTGGATGAAATGAATGAACGTGAACAAATCGTAAAACAACTGCAGGAAATCGGAAAGGTCTTGCTGACGGAGTATGAGATAAAAGTTGGCGATGTTACAATTCAGCCATTATTACTTGAAGCGTATTATTATAATTCCAAATCTTTTCCTGATTGCAATATGCATTTGGTAGAGGAACAACAAGAATTCAATGTTTTATATAGGCACTCCAGAACAGAAAATCTATCAGAAAGTGGTAGAGTTGGAGGAGTAGATATTTGTCTCGCCTGCAACAAATCCATAAAGAGCCGTGAAAGCGATAAGTATTATCTTTCATTCCTGATTAAAAATGCATTAGTGAATCACGTCTTCTGCCGGCAAGTTAAAATCAATGCGATAATAAATGATAAAATTAATCCCAAAAAGAAAATCGAGAATATGCTTACGAAGAAAGCAGATAATGACGCTAAAAATACCAAGTGCTTATTTCTTGAACGTTTAGGCTTAACGAATGATTGTTACAAAGCTGAAAGGTTGGCAGTGTTATCCATATCTGATCTTGTGAACTATAATTACGATTATACGTTACAGCCGTATAATAAACTCAGTCGTTTAAAAACATGGCGTGATGCTATTATAGACCTTGCAAATGATGAAAACGCTTATGTTGACTGCGATTATTCTGATTTCGAAAAAGAATCGGATGGAAAATTGAAATCGATTAATTTCAACTACCACAAACTTGCAAGGATAGATTGGAATTACAGCAAAACAAAGTTTTTGAACAAAGAGTAAGATTATATTGTAATGTATGTTGCCTAACTCTTGGGCGGCGGATGATCTCATCCGCCGCCCAGGAGAAATTAATTCTTATTCTTTTTGAAATAAAAACAATTAAAAGGCGGCTATACCGCAAGCCGAAACGGTTCCGAAAAAGCGTTTAGAGAGGATGAAATTCTATGCTTTACTTTTCCTCCTATATCCCGCGCGAATACACCGGTGCGGCGGTGGTTATACGCACGCTGTACGCTGCTTTGGATCGGTGCGGGGAGTCTTATATGTTGTTCAATGGCGCGGCGGATATGTGGGCGCGTGACTACATGCCAGTAAAAACACGCAGCGGACGGTATGTTTCGTTTCGATACGATCCCGTATATTTAAAAGACAAAGCATACGCGCCGCTGCGCACCGTGTATAAACGGGACCTGGCCCCGGCCATCGGCCTGCCCGTGACCTATTCCTGCCTTGTACTGGACGGGGGCAACGTGGTGTTTTCACCCTCCCGGCGGCGGGCCGTCGTGAGTGAGCGGGCGTTTGCGGAAAACCCCGGCCTTTCCCAGGCCGCCCTGACCGCCCGGCTGGAACGGTTGCTGGAAGCCCGGGTCATCTGGATCGAATCGCTGCCCAGTGACATGACCGGCCACGCCGACGGCATGGTGCGGTTTGTGGATGAACATACTGTGCTGAGCAATCGCACCGATTTTCAAAACGGGCTGGAACAGCGCAATCGCCGCCGCCTGGAACAGGCCGGCTTGCGGGTGATTGACTTCCCCTATGAGCAGAGCAGAGGTATCAGCGCGGAAGGGTGCTATTTGAACTATTTGCAAACCCAACGGCACCTTTTTTTGCCGGTGTTCGGCCTGCCGCAAGACGCCGAAGCCGAATCAACGGCGCGGGCGCTGTTTCGGCAGCAGGTGGTGCCCGTTCCCGCCGCCGGCCTGGCCCGTCACGGCGGCGTGTTCCATTGCGTTAGTTGGGCTGATGAAGCCCATCTATGAAAGGAGAAAAAAATGAATCATCATTCAGTCTGGCATTTTTTAAAAACAACCGACCGTTTTGCACCGAAAGGCGCCACGGCCGTGCAAATTGACGTTGATCCGAAAGTCGAGTCGGCACTGAACGACGCACCGGTTTTGCGATCGGGGTGGGCCATTGTGCAAAACATAAATGATTTGGCGACAGCCATTGCAAAAGCGTCTGCCGGATTGGCGCAAGGCATGCAGCCGGATGGCGTTATCGTGCTGATCTCCATGCCGGACGTCGCCTATGCCCACATTTCCGTGGCGAAGCTTATGACGGCTGTTCATCCGGCGTTCACTTTGCCGGGCGCACCGGCCAACTGCTGTTTCGGCGTGCAAACCGATAGCGGACCGCAAGAGGAGTTTCGGGCGGTCGTACTGGTTTACGGGCAACCATTACAGCCGTTGCAATGATACGTAAACCATTCAAAACCATACATGTCGGGCAACGCCGAGCGTCCATCAGAACATTCGGCGTTGCCCGGCGTTTTTTATGATGATGTGCGACGGAAAACAGCCGTCGGTTTTTGTTGTTTATAAGCGGATTTTGCGTTTTTGCTACTTGTAACGGCGGGGCAATCGTGCTATAATATATTGATTTCATTCACAATGGGGGAGTAGAGCGCATGAAAGCCGCCAAACGTTTGGTGATTTTATTGCTGGCTGTATGCTTGCTTTTGGACGTATGGGTCGCCATGCGGGACAATCCGCTGTTTCGCAACGCGCCCACCGGCGACGTAACGGTGCTGGAGGTGCTGCCGTCTTCTTCAGCCGCCGTGACCGAAACCGTTCCCGCTTCATCTCAAGCCGCTTCATCCGCGGCGGAAAGCGAGGCCGAGCCCGCTTCTTCTCAGCCCGCCTCTTCTCAGGCAGCTTCTTCCCAAGCGGCTTCTTCCCAAGCGACTTCCTCTCAGGCGGCTTCTTCCCAAGCGGCTTCTTCCCAAGCGGCTTCTTCCGCGGCTTCGCAGGCCACCGCTTCTTCCAAACCTGCGTCCTCTCAGGCAACGGCGTCGCACGCGCCGGCCAAGCCCTCCAAACCGGCTAAAGAAACCAATCAAACCAAAATCGTCAACTACGTCACGCGGCCCACCTACGCTTCGGTGCAAAGTGAGATCGCCGCGCTGGCCGAAGCCTATCCCGACCTGATCCGTGTGTCGTCCATCGGCACGTCGGTGCAGGGGCGGGACCTGACCATGCTCACCCTGGGCAACGGCCGGGCCGAAGCCTGCATCATTGCCGGCATCCACGCCCGTGAAAGCGTGTCGGTCAGTTTTTTAATGCGCTGTGTGGAAGAATACGCCGCCGCGTATGTGTCCAAATCCGGCAAAATGGGCGGCTATAATATGCAGAATCTGCTGGACGTTTACACCTTATACATTGTGCCCCTTTCCAATCCGGACGGGTTGGAGATCGTAGGCGGCCGGGCCGAACCGGCGGTGCGGGTGGCCTATGAAAAAGATCAGGACATCAGCGATTACAAAGGCAACGCCAACGGCGTGAATCTGAACAAGAATTTCCCCCTGCTGTGGGATAAGATCGATACCAAATGCAACAAACCCCACGCGGAAAAATATAAAGGCCCCGCCGCCGCTTCCGAGCCGGAGACCCAGGCGCTGATGGCCTTGTGCGAGGCCCACGATTTTATGTGGATGACTTCCATCCACGTGCGGGGCGACTGCGTGTACTGGTCAGATAAAACCAACCCTTCGGTGGGGCAGTCGGCCGTTATGGCCCAAAAGCTCAAAGAGCGGCTGGATTTTTATAAATGCCCCACGTCCGAAAAGGTGGAAGGCTACGGCGGCGGATTTGAAAACTGGTTCCGCCAGCAATACGACCGGCCGGGCCTTTGCCTGGAATTGATGCCGCTGGACTATTTTGTAACGCCGCTGAGCGACGAGACCCACAGCATTTTCAGCACCGCCACCCGGTGGGATCTGACCAAAAAAGCCATTCCGCTGCTGATGTATTTCGGCTTTATCTATTAAAACAGCCACCAGCCCGCGGCCAACCCGGCCAGGGCGCCCAGTCCCCACCAAAGCAGGGCCGCCGGCCAGCGTTTGCGTTTGCGTCGCCGGGGCAGGGGAAGCGCTCCCCGGGGCGGCTGACCCAAACCGCCTATCCACTGGCGGGCTTCCCGCTGCAGGTGCTGGGGGTCGGCCCGGTATAATTCCGGCCGCACAAACAACAGCGCCCGGTCAAAATACCGGCTGTTGGGGTCGGGCACTTCGATTATGGTGTGGTTAACGCCTTTTATCACGGCCATCACGTCCTTTGCTTATTAGTGTTGGACAGTTGCCGACGGTTTAATCAAGGGAGGGATCGCTTTTTGTCGGTCATTTTATTCGGCGGCAGTTTCGATCCGTTTCACAACGGCCATTTGGCCATGGCCCAAGCGGCCAAAACGGCTTTTCCCGCCGCCCGGCTGGTGATCGTGCCGGCAGCTCGTTCACCCTTTAAAGGCCATTTGGCACCGGCGGGCAACACCCATCGGCTGGCCATGTGCCGGTTGGGCGCGCAAGCTTTGCAGGCCGAGGTGTCCGATTGGGAAATGCAGGCGGGCGGCCCCAGTTACACCGTGCGCACGGTACGCCGCTTTTTGCAGGCACAGCCGGATGAATACTGGTTTTTGTGCGGGGCGGATTCCTTTGTGACCCTGCCCATGTGGCGGGAATATGAGGCCCTGCTCGCCCTCACCGGTTTTTTGGTGGCCTGCCGTAACGATACCCCCGCCCTCCGTTTGCAAGCGGCGGCCGAACAGGTGCGCCAACAGGGCGGCCGGGTGCAGCTGCTTGCCATGCCGCCGGTGCCGGTTTCGTCCACCGCGGTGCGGGCCGCGGCCCGGGCGGGAGAGGACGTTTCTGCTTTTGTGCCGTCCCCCGTGGCGCGGTATATTCAGGAAAACAAGTTGTATCAGGAGTGAACCAAACGTGTATCGGGAAGAATATGCAGCGTATGTAACGCTCATACAGCAGCGGCTTTCGGCCAAGCGGTTTGCGCATTCCATGAATGTGGCGAAGGAAGCGGTGCTGCTGGCGCGGCGTTGCGGCGCCGATGAAAAAAAAGCCTATTTGGCCGGCGTGCTGCACGATGTGATGAAGGAAGAATCCCCCCAGGTGCAAATGGCCGTTATGCGCCGCGCACCTGAGCCGTGGGACCCGGTCACCCTTTCGGCCCGGCCGCTGTGGCACGCCAAAGCCGGCGCGGTGTTTTGCCAACAGGAACTGGGCATAACCGACCGGGACGTGCTTAACGCCATTGCCTATCACACCACCGCACGGGCGAATATGTCACCATTGGAAATCGCCTTGTATTTAGCCGATTACATCGGTGAAGACCGGCATTATGACGATGTGGATATTATGCGGGACAAAACCCGCCGATCGATACATGAGGGCATGCGCTACGCCCTGATCTATACCATAACCGACCTGGCCCGCCGGGGTAAAGCCATTCATGCCGATACCCTGGGCGCCTATAATCAGGTTGTGCTGAGCGAAAGAAAGGATGATTCGTGTGAACAAAAATAAAGCGCGGTCCGCTGCTTATAACGAGCCGACGGTCAACGCGCAAAAACCGGTAAAACGCTATCGCAAAGGCGTGGTGGCGCTGGTGAACACGCTTCTGGCGCTGGTGCTGGTGGTGTGTTTGCTGGGCACCGGCGCGTGCGCGGCTCTGCTGTATTGGGATTTCAGCGATTCGGGCAACTCGGAAGCCGACCTGAGCGATATTGTGAAAAGCGAAAGTGAAGACGTGGTCTACTTTTTGGTGGCCGGCATGGATGAGGGCGAGACCCTGACCGATATTATGATGGTGGTATGCTATGACATCAAAGCCGGCAAGGCCAGCATTTTACAGATCCCGCGGGATACCTTTATCGGCGTGGACGTGCCCACCGGCAAGATGAACGCCGTTTACGGCCGGGCGCCCCGGGAAGAAGGCCAAACCAACATCAACGCAATGCTGCGCCGCATCAACGATTCCTTCGGCCTGCCGGTGGACCATTACATCACCGTGACCCTTTCGGCCTTCCGCGATATCGTAGACGCCGTGGGCGGGGTGGACGTGTATGTGCCTTCTACCATTCGCAACGCCTGGGACCAACAGCGCAATCATTACACCTTCAGTGAAGGTATGAATCATATGAACGGCAGCATGGCCGAAGCTTTTGTGCGTCACCGCAAAAGCTACGCCATGGGCGATTTGGGCCGGGTAAAGGCGCAGCGCAGTTTTTACGCCGCTTTTATTCAAAAATGTTTGAATATGAACTATGGCCAAATGGCCGCCGCGGCCACGTCCATTTATGACAAAGTGTCTACCGACATGAAACTGGTCGACATTCTGGCCTATGCCAAGCAGGCCCAAAAACTGGGCGCCAAAAACGTGGAATTTTACGCCTTGCCCGGCCAGGGTGGCATGTTCCGTTTGCAAAACTGGGGCACGCTGTCTAACTATTCCATCCACAAGCAGGAATATGCCGACATGCTCAATCAGTATTTTATGCCCTATGCCAAAACTCCCGTTAGTGCCGAAAGTTTGCGCATAGACGAATTGCACACCACGTATTTTGAAAACTATATTGAAGACGCCACCATTTCCGAATATTTACCGGGCACAGAAGATGATGACGCCACCGAAAGCACCGAAAGCGAGGAATAATATGGAACCGATCGCCATTGCCAAACAAGCCGTGCAGGCGCTGGACAGCAAAAAAGCCCGGGATATCCGGGTGTTTGAAATCACGCCGCTTTCCACCCTGGGAGATTATCTGGTTATTGCCACCGGCACTTCTTCCACGCAGATCCGCGCCCTGGCGGACGAAGTGGAATTTCAACTCAAGCAGGCCGGTGTGGAACCTCACCACATTGAAGGGCGTGCCACCAACTGGTATTTGTTGGATTATCATAGCGTTATGGTCCACGTGTTCGGCCGGGACGCCCGGGAGTTTTATAACCTGGAACGCCTGTGGGCAGATGCAGCCGAGGTGGACATTGCCGACTGGATCACCGAAGAATAGGAAAGGAAGTTATTACCTTGCAACCGTACGATACCCAATCGATTGAGAAAAAATGGCAGCAGGCCTGGGAAGAGGCCGGCATTTTTCACGCCCAAAATGATTCAGACCGGGAGAAGTTCTACTGCCTGGTAGAATTTCCCTATCCCTCCGGCCAGGGCCTGCACGTGGGGCATCCCCGTTCATACACCGCGCTGGACATTATCGCCCGCAAGCGGCGCATGCAGGGGTATAATGTGCTGTATCCCATGGGATGGGACGCGTTTGGCCTGCCCACCGAAAACTATGCCATCAAAAACCATATCCATCCCGAAATCGTCACCCAAAACAACATTGCCCATTTTAAGGCGCAGCTGCAGGCGCTGGGTTTTTCCTTTGACTGGAGCCGTGAGATCAACACCACCGACCCCGACTATTACAAATGGACCCAGTGGATCTTTTTGCAGTTGTTTAAAAAAGGCCTGGCCTATAAAAAGGAAATGTCGGTAAACTGGTGCACCTCCTGCAAATGCGTGCTGGCTAACGAAGAAGTGGTGGGCGGCGTGTGCGAACGGTGCGGCAGCGAAGTGGTACACAAGGTCAAAAGCCAGTGGATGCTGAAAATTACCGAATACGCCCAGCGGCTTATTGACGATTTGGACGAGGTAGACTACATCGAGCGGGTGAAAACCCAGCAAAAGAACTGGATCGGCCGTTCCACCGGCGCCCTCATCACCTTCCACACCAATGTGGATCACGACGTAACGGTTTACACCACCCGGCCGGACACTTTGTTTGGCGCCACTTACATGGTGCTTTCGCCCGAATACGCGCCCATTGAAGACTGGAAACGGGAAGGCCTGATCCAAAACGTGCCGGCGGTGGAAGCTTATCAGCAGGAAGCCGCCCGCAAGTCAGACTTTGAACGCACCGAAATGGCCAAGGAAAAAACCGGCGTGCGGCTGGAAGGCGTTGCCGCTGTTAACCCCGTTACCGGCGAAAACATACCCGTTTTTATTTCCGATTACGTGTTGGTATCTTACGGTACCGGCGCCGTTATGGGCGTGCCCGCTCACGATTCCCGCGACTGGGAATTTGCCAAAAAGTTTGGGCTGCCCATTGTGGAAGTGGTGGCCGGCGGCAACGTGCAGGAAGCCGCGTTTACCGATGTGGAGACCGGCGTTATGGTCAATTCCGGCTTTATGACCGGCATGACGGTGGAACAGGCTAAAGAAGCCATTAAAGATTACATGACCGAAAAGGGTTTCGGCCAGCGCAAGGTCAATTACAAACTGCGCGACTGGGTGTTTTCCCGCCAGCGGTACTGGGGCGAGCCCATCCCCATCGTGCATTGTGAAAAATGCGGCTATGTGCCCGTGCCGGAAGATCAGCTGCCCTTAAAACTGCCCATGGTGGATTCTTACGAGCCCACCGATACCGGTGAATCCCCCTTGGCGGCTATCGACAGTTTTGTCAATACCACTTGCCCCCATTGCGGCGGCCCCGCCAAGCGTGAAACCGACACCATGCCCCAGTGGGCGGGTTCTTCTTGGTATTTCTTGCGGTATGCCGATCCCCATAACAACACGGCGCTGGCTTCCAAAGAAGCCCTGGCCTACTGGACGCCGGTAGACTGGTATAACGGCGGCATGGAACACACCACCCTGCATTTGCTTTACAGCCGCTTTTGGCACAAGTTTTTGTATGATATCGGCGTGGTGCCCACCAAGGAACCCTATGCCCGGCGCACCAGCCACGGCATGATTCTGGGCGAAAACGGCGAAAAAATGTCCAAATCCCGGGGCAACGTGGTCAATCCCGACGAAGTGGTGGCCCAATACGGCGCCGACACCATGCGTCTGTACGAAATGTTCATCGGCGATTTTGAAAAATCCGCACCCTGGTCCACCACCTCCATCAAAGGCTGCCGCCGGTTTGTAGACCGGGTATGGGCGCTGCAGGATCTGTTGAACGACGAAGCAGGGGAGACCCCCGCTTTGCAAAAGGCCCTGCACCGCACGGTGAAAAAGGTTACCGGCGATATTGAAGAAATGAAATTCAACACCGCCATTGCCGCCATGATGGCCCTGCTCAACGAAATCGACAAAGTGGGCAGCCTGTCCAAAACCGATTATACCACCCTGCTGCGGCTGCTGTCGCCCTTTGCTCCCCACGTTACCGAAGAGCTGTGGGCGCTTATGGGCGGCGAAGGCTTCTGTTCGGTGGCCCCCTGGCCCACCTATAACGAAGCCCTGTGCGTGGATAACGAAATGGAGATCGCCGTGCAGGTGAACGGCAAAGTGCGGGCCCGCGTTACCCTGCCTGCCGACGCGGATCAGGCCGCCGCGCTGGCCGCCGCCAAGCAGGACGAAAAGATCGCCGCCGAACTGGCCGGCGCCACCGTGGTGAAAGAGATCTACGTAAAAGGCAAGCTGGTCAACCTGGTCGTTCGCAAGTAAATCTAAATTTTTCCGGCATATTTTTGCAAAAAACTATTGACAAAGCGGCATGCCGTCTTGTATAATGTGGTTTGCACATAACTGTGACTATACCCCTGCCATCGGGCGGAGGGAGGGACATATAAACCATGAGCCAAGTAAAAATCAAGGAAAATGAATCCCTTGAAAATGCTCTGCGCCGTTTTAAACGCCAAACCCAGCGGGATGGCGTGATCCAAGAGGTCCGCAAACGGGAGCATTATGAAAAGCCTTCGGTCAAACGCAAGAAAAAATCCGAGGCCGCTCGCAAGCGCAAATTCAGATAACCACCCATCCAGGCGGCGCCCGTTATGAGCGCCGCCTGTGTTCTTTTGCAGGAGGCATACGGCATGGCGCTTTTTCGCCCCACGGTCATGCGTGAACGTCTAACCGATCTTACACCCGCCGACGTTTCGGCCCTGGGTGTGGATACCCTGTTGCTGGACGTGGACAATACTCTGGCTTTGCATCACGCGCCGACGCCCTTGCCGGGCATTGCGCCCTGGCTGGAGGCCATGCAGGCGCAGGGGATAAGGCTGTTTATCGTTTCCAATGCCCGCGGCAGCCGGGTGGCGCCCTTTGCCGAAAGCGTTGGCCTGCCGTATTTTAGTTTGTGCCAAAAACCGCTGCCCTTCGGCGTTAACCGGGCGGTGCGCCGGCTGGGCGTACCCAAACGCCGGGTGCTGTTGTGCGGCGACCAGTTGTTTACCGATATGCTGGCCGGCCGTTTGGCGGGCGTTAAAACCCTGTTGGTCAATCCCGCCCGGCCGGAAGAAAAGTGGCATTTTCGCCTGCGCCGCCGGCTGGAACAGCCGCTGCTGCGCCGCTATCGCAGAAAGGAAAAACATTCATGAATTTGTCGTATCCCCGTTTCGGCCCGGCCGGCGCCGCCGAAAGCTTTGCCGCCATGGGTTATAAATCTACCTTGGAAATGCCCGCCTATCTGGCCGGCTTCGGGTTGGATTGGTTTGAATATCAATGCGGCCGGGGCGTGGCCGTCAGTGAAGAAAAAGCCCGCCAGTTGGGGGCGGCGTTTGCCCGGCAGGGGATCGGGGTATCCCTCCACGCGCCCTATTATATTTCGCTGGCTTCCAAAGAGCCGGAAAAGCGAGACAATTCGGTGCAGTATATTCTGCAGTCGGCCCGGGCGGTAGACTGGCTGGGCGGCGACCGCATTGTGGTGCATCCCGGCGGGTTGGGGGGCCTTTCCCGGGCGGACGCAACGGCCCTGGCCTGCGCCACCCTGCAAAAAGCCCTGCAATGTTTGGATGAAAACGGCTTGTCCCACGTTCATATTTGCCCCGAAACCATGGGCAAGATCAACCAACTGGGGGATCTGGACGAGGTGCTGACCTTTTGCGGGCTGGATGAACGCATGCTGCCCTGCGTGGATTTTGGCCATTTGAACGCCCGCACCCACGGCGGGCTGGCTCAAAAGGCCGACTTTGCCGCCGTGCTAAACGCCATAGAAAACAAACTGGGCAGCGAACGGCTGCGGTCTTTCCATATCCATTTTTCTAAAATCGAGTATACCGACGGGGGCGAAAAGCGCCACCTGACCTTTGCCGATACCGTGTATGGGCCCGATTTTGAGCCTCTTGCCGATCTGCTGGCCGCCAAGGGCCTGGCGCCGGCGGTGGTGTGCGAATCGGCCGGCACCCAAACGGAAGACGCCCAAACCATGCAGCAAACCTATCGGGCCGCGCTGGCATAACAACCCGCCGGCCGGCATATGCTGACTGGGGAGGGATGACCATGGCCCGGTTCAGCGTGAAACGAGCAGGCGAACTGGCGTTGCCGGTGGCGCTGTTTGGCGCCGGCACGGTGCTGGTGGCGGCTTCGGCCCACGCCCGGGCCGGGGCTGTGCAAGCCTTAACGCTGTGCGGCAACACGGTGGTGCCCGCCCTGTTTCCCTTTTTTTGTTTGTGTGAATGGTGGGTGCGCACCGGCGCCGCCGAAACGCTCACCCGATGGCTGGCCCCGGTGTTTCGCCTGTTATTGGGCCCCTTGTGGCAAGGGGGCGCCGCGTTGTTGCTGGGGCTGTTGGGGGGTTACCCCATGGGGGCGGCCGCCGCCGGCCGTTTGCAGGCCCGGGGCGTTCTTTCCCAAAACCAGGCCCGCCGGCTGTGTTTGGCGGTGTTTGGTCCTTCGCCCGCCTTTGCCGTTACGGCGGTGGGCGCTGCGTGGCTGGGCAGTCGTTCGGCCGGGCTGCTGCTGTGGGGCGGCAACTGCATGGCCACCTTGGCCATGGTGGCAGCCCTGCGGGTGTTATTTAGCCGCCAACCGGCGCCGCAGCCATCGGTCGCTGTGCAGTCGCCCACCGGGGGCGCCAACGCTTTTGTGGAAGGAGTGGCCGCCGCCTGCCGCGTGTGTTTTACCGTTTGCGGTTTGGTGGTGCTGTTTGGCGCTGTTAACGGCGTGTTCACCGCCTGGCATTTGCCCGCTGCTTTTACCCGGCTGGCGGCCGGGGCGGGGGAAGTGACTTACGGCGCACAAACGGCTGTGCAAGCCGGCGCTTCACTGCCGCTTTTGGCGGCGGTGCTGGCTTTTGGCGGATTGTGCACCCATTGCCAGATCTATGCTGTTGCGGGAAAAAACGCCCCTTCTTATTGGTTGTATTTACCGGTGCGCCTGGCCCAAAGCGGGCTGGCCTATGCCGCCACCCGGTGGCTGTGCCGGCTGTTTCCCGGGGCGGTACCCACGGCGGCGGTTTCTCCGGCGCCGGCGCTGCGCACTGTTTCCCCATTGCCGGCCGCGGCGGTGCTGGCGGCCTGCGGCGTGTTTTTGGTGTGGTTTCATTTTTCCAGCGGGAGGAATATCGATGAAAAATCAGGACTTTATTACGTCGGATTATCCCAGGGCTTGTGGAGTTTGCGAGATCGGCAGCCCGAGTTTTGACGGTTCGGCGATACTGTGCCCCCGCCGGGGCATTATGGCGCCGGACGATTGCTGCCGCCGGTTTGTGTACGATCCCTTAAAACGCCGCCCGCAGCCGGCGCCCACGGTGGCGGACGACTTTTCACCCGACGATTTTTCCTTATAGCGATTCAAAACAAAACCACCGTGCGGAGCCGTTACGCTTCCACGCGGTGGTTTTTGTGTTGGGAATTTATTCCCATTCGGCGGTTTGTTCTATCAGATCGGTGGCTTTTTCCAGCAAAAACTGTTCCCGCAGGGCTTCTTCGCCGCCGTAGGCTTCCGCCAGTTTTTCTTCGGTCATGGTCTCGTCATTATACGCTTCCAAGTATTGCTTAACGTATTGGGCATATTCCTCGTCGGTCAGGGTCAGGTTTTCCCGCTTGCAAATGGCTTTAAGGACCATTTGCTGTTTGAGCACCTGCTGGGCGTATTTTTCCCGGTAGGCTTCATACGCTTCGTCATCGTTGATGTTGTAAACCATGGAAAGATAGGTTTTCACGTCGGTTTCATAATCCGCCGCGCCGGCTTTTATTTGGGCGTCCAGCTCTTCTTTCAGTTTCTGCAGAGGCTTTTGCGGATAGGTGCGCACGGTGGTTTGATCCACCACCTCCCGCCACAGATCGCTGCGTTGTGTGGCCCGGTTTTCGGCGGCCCGCTCCTGCCGGAACTGTTCGGCAAAGGCAGCGCGGAACTGGTCGGCCGTGTCAAAGTCAAAGGCCTGCTTGGCAAATTCGTCGGTCAGTTCGGGCACGTTGGTGCGCACCACCTTGCGCACCGTAACGGTAAAGGCCACGGTTTTGCCCACGTATTGACTCATTAAATGGCCTTCCGGCACGGTCAGTTCGGCGGTCACCACGTCGTTGGGCTTGGCGCCTTCCAGATAGGGGTCCAGCCCCGGCACCAAAAACTTGTCTTCTCCCAGCGTCACCGTGGTGTCGTTGGAGGTAAAATCATAGCTTTCTTTTCCGTCGATCGCGCCGGTGTAGTCCACCGTTACCGCGTCGCCGGTTTTGGCGCCGTCGGTCACTTCCTCGGTGGTGGCCATGGAGGTGAGCATTTGGGTCAAACTGGCTTCTATTTCTTCATCGGTGGCGTCCTTGGTGGTGTTCACCAGCGAAATGTGCCGGTAGTCGGCCAGCGTGATATACTGTTCGGGGTCGTAGCCGCCCGCTTGCTGAATAAGCGACGCCACGGCCACCGCCGCCAGCAGCACGCACACGGCAAGCAGCAGCGGCAGAATGCGAACCGATTTCATTAGACGGCCTCCTTACACGGCAACGGGCACTTTGCGGCCCAGGGTGTGGTATTGGTAATTTTCCACCGTAAAGCTTTCGGGGGTAAAGGCGTAAAAATCGGTCACGGTGGGGTCCAGCGTAACTTTTGGGGCGGGGAAGGGCTCTTTTTGCAGCATTTCCTTCACCATGTCCACGTGCCGGTCATAAATATGACAGTCGGCTATCACGTGCACAAACTCACCCGGCGTCAGGCCGCTCACCTGGGCCATCATCATGGTCAGAGCGGCATATTGGCACACGTTCCAGTTGTTGGCGGTCAGCATATCCTGAGAGCGCTGATTCAGAATTGCGTTCAGCCGGCCGTTGGCCACGTTAAAGGTCATGCTGTAAGCGCAGGGGTACAAATTCATTTCGTGCAGGTCGGCGTGCACATAGATGTTCGACAGGATGCGCCGGGAACCGGGATTGTGCTTTAAGTCGTATAAGATCCGGTCGGTCTGGTCAAAGTCTCCTTCGGCGTAGTGGTGCTTCACGCCCATCTGGTAGCCGTAGGCCTTGCCGATAGAGCCGTTTTCGTCCGCCCAGGCGTCCCAGATCTTGCTGTGCAGGTCCTTCACGTTGTTAGATTTTTTCTGCCAGATCCACAAGATCTCGTCCAGCGCGGCGGTCACGTTGGTTTTGCGCAGGGTCATAAGCGGAAACTCCTGCTGCAGATCGTACCGGTCCACCACGCAGAATTTCTTCACCGTGTGGGCGGGGGTCCCGTCTTCCCACCGGGGGCGCACTGGCATATCCGTGTCCCAGGTGCCGTTTTGCAGAATATCGGTGCAATCCTGAATAAATAATTGATCGGCATACGACATAGTGATGGCTCCTTTCGGTTAATGCAGTTCGTCCAGCGTAAGGGTGAACGCGGGCAAAAATTCATTCATAAACACCTGCGCTTCGGGCACCGGCATAGCTTCCAGCGCCTGACGGGTGGCCTGTTCGGCCCGGGCAAATTCGCTGTTGCCCATTTTGCCTTCTTCCACGCATTTTATCAAAGCGGCCAGCTTGTCCGCCGCTTTGCACAGCTGCCACAGTTCGGCGTCCTCCGGCCGGGGCCGCAGCAGGGGCGCGTAATCGGCCTGCAGGTCGGCCGGCAGCATGGCCAGCAACCGATTGCCGGCTTCGGTTTCCAATTGCTTATAAGCGGTTTTCAGTTCCGGCGTGTGATATTTCACCGGGGTGGGCAGGTCGCCGGTTATGATCTCGCCGCAGTCGTGAAACAACCCGATCAGCGCCGCCCGGTCGGCGTCCACTTGCCCGCCGAAGCGCCGGTTGCGCAGGGTGGCCAGGCAATGGGCGATGGCGGCGGTCTCCATGGCGTGCTCGCTTAAATTTTCGGGCGTGGTGTTGCGCATAAGCGCCCAGCGGTGAATGTATTTCATGCGAAACAGCATGGCAAAAAAAGCAGAGGGCATAGAGAAACCTCCAAACGTGTGGTTGATCAATTCATTATATCACATACAATCCGGCTGTGCAACTTTTTCCTTTTGGCAAAAAGGGTGAGTATTGGGCGGTTTGTGCGTTTAATTAGAAAAGGCGGACCCGTGGTAAGGTCAATACGGTTTTGCAAAAGAAAAATCTTGCCATGCTTTACCGCAATTTTTGCAAAACAGGTTGAAGCGCCGCCGTCTGTGTGTTATACTGAAGGTGTATAAATTACGAGAAATAAAGAAAAGAGGAGCCGCTTATGTTCAACACAGCGCAACCCGAATCTCCCCTTTGTAAACCAAAAGAAAAATATCTGCTGGCCTTTGTGCTGGCGTTTTTGGCCGCCTGCGCATTGTTTGTGCCTTATATCATACAGGATCAGGGGTATTTTCTGTTTTACGGCGATTTTAACGTGCAGCAGGTGCCTTTTTACAAATTGGCCCACCGTGCCGTGCGGGAAGGCAATCTGTTTTGGAATTTCAAAACCGACCTGGGCGCCAATTTTATCGGATCATACAGTTTTTATTTGCTGGGCAGTCCTTTCTTTTGGCTCACCCTGCCGTTCAACACCGATTTTGTGCCCCACCTGATGGGCCCGCTGCTCATTCTCAAATTTTCCTTTGCCTCTCTCACGGCCTACGCTTATATCACGCGGTTTGTAAGAAATAAGAATTACGCCCTCATCGGCGCGCTGTTATACGCCTTTTCGGGCTTTTCGGTCTATAACATCTTTTTCAACCATTTTCACGAAGCCATTGTGTATTTCCCTTTGCTGCTGCTTTCGCTGGAATGGCTGATGATGGAACGCCGCCGCTTGCCCTATATTCTGATGGTGGCGCTGTGCGCGGTATCCAATTATTACTTTTTCTTCGGCATGGTGGTGTTCACCGTTATTTACGTGGTGCTGCGGGCCATGTCGGGGGAATGGGATCTGTTTGGCAGCAAAAGCCATTTGGGCCGGGATTTCAGACGTCTGGGCAGTTTGGCGCTGTGTTCGGTGCTGGGGCTTATGCTCAGCGCGTTCATGCTGCTGCCGGCGGTGCTGGCCATCACCTCCAACACCCGCATCGGCAGTTATCTCACCGGCTGGAGCGGTTTGGTATACAGTCGCAGTCAGATCTATTCCTACATTCTGCAATGCTTCTTTTTCCCGCCCGATCTGCCGGCCCGGCCGGTGTTTTTCCCCGACGCGGACGTAAAATGGTCGTCGGTGGCGGGATGGCTGCCGGTGTTCAGCATGGTGGGAGTGATCGCCTACCTGACCTGCAAGCCCAAAACCTGGCAAAAGCGGCTGATCGTTGTGGCGGGCATTATGGCTTTTATCCCCGTACTCAACAGCATTTATTCCGCGTTTAACTACAGTTATTACGCCCGCTGGTTTTATATGCCCTTGCTCATTATGGCGCTCATGACCGCCCAGGGCATGGAGGACCCGGCCGTAGACTGGCGCCGTGGCTGGCGGTGGACCGCCGGCATTACCATGGCTTTTACCGTGGCCATCGCCCTGTATCCCCAGGGCCAGTACAGCGACGGCACCTTCAGCGGCTTCGGGCTGTATACCGACGGGTATTACGACCGTTTCCTGGTCACCTGCGGCATCGCGGTGGTGTGCCTGCTGTTAATGGCGCTGCTCATCGTGCTTAAAAGCCGCTGGCCGCGCGACTTTGCTCCGGTGGCGCTGGTGCTGGTGCTGGTGGTTTCGGTGGTGTATTCCTCCTACTTTGTGGGCATGGGCAAAACCAGCTCCTACAATACCACCGATTACATCATTCCCCACCTGCTGGAGCCGACCGAAACCATCACCCTGCGGGATGAGGACGATACCGTAAAGCCCATTAACGAAATAGAGGATTTTCGCGTAGACGTGTATGAAGGCATGGACAATGTGGCCATGTTTATGGACGTGGGCAGCATCAACGCGTTTCACAGCATCGTGCCCGGCTCGGTGATGGAGTTTTATAAATACGTGGGGGTGGAACGCACCGTCGCCACCCGGCCCTCCACCGAATATTACGCTTTGCGCGGCCTGCTGTCGGTCAAATATCTGCTGGATTACGCCGACGACACCAATCATTTTGATGACGACGACGGCTTTACCCGCATGAACGGCTGGACCCTTTACACCGGCAGCGACGAACTGGTGGTGGATAAGGACGATCACCGCCAAAACGATTACTATATTTACGAAAACGACTTTTTCGTTCCCTATGGCTTCACTTATGATTACTATATGACCGAGGAGACCTGCGACGCCTTTTCGGGCGCCGACCGGGTGGACATTATGATGAAGGCCATGCTGCTCAACGAAGAGCAGATCAAAAAATACGGCCACATGATGCAGGATCTGGCCGCCGACGGGGAAGATTACACCGGCAAGATCACCTATCCGTTCTATTATAACAACTGCCGCGACCGGGCGGCTTCCGCCTGCAGCAGTTTCACTACCGATATTCACGGCTTTACGGCCGTAACCACCCTGCCGAAGGATAATTTGGTGTTCTTCAGTATTCCCTATGAAGAAGGCTGGTCCGCCACGGTGGACGGTCAATCGGTGCCCATTGAAAAGGTGAACGTGGGCTTTATGGCGGTGCCGGTGCCCGGCGGCAACGAGGCCCACACCATTCGCTTTACCTATCACACCCCCGGCCTGGCCACCGGCATAAAAGTCAGCCTGGCCGCGGCCGCTCTTACGCTGGTGTATGTGGCGCTGTGCGCCCTGTTGCGCCGCCGTTACGGGCCGGAAGCCGTGTGCTTGCCTCAGCCCCAACCGCCGGCGCCCGCCGCGGACGAAGCAGATGATCTGGTGATAGAAGACGGCTTTGTGCTGAACGACCTGCCGCCGGAGGAGGCGACCGGAGAGACGCAAGCGCCCGACGCTTTTGCGGCCCAAGAGCCGGACGAACCCGCGGCAGAAAACGCTGAACAGCCCGAAGTCCTTGCGGCGGAAGAACCGGACCCCGATCCTGCGGCGCCGGACGCTGTGCCCGAACAGGAGGAATGAGCGTGAAAATACCCGTATTATACGTGGTGGTGCCTTGCTATAACGAACAAGAGGTGCTGCCCGAAACCACCCGGCGGCTCACCGCCAAATTGGCTGAACTGGTGGCTACCGGCCAATGCAGTCCCGCCAGCCGTGTGCTGTATGTAGACGACGGCAGCAAAGACGATACCTGGCGCATGATCGAAGCGTATCATTCGCAAAACCCGGTGGTGTGCGGTATTAAACTGGCCCACAACCGGGGACACCAAAACGCTTTGCTGGCCGGGTTGATGGCCGCCCGGGACCGGTGCGATTGCGCCGCTTCCATGGACGCCGATCTGCAGGACGATGTGAACGTGCTGGATGGCTTTTTGGAAAAATACCGGGCCGGCTGTCATGTGGTGTACGGCGTGCGCAGCAGCCGCGCCAGCGATACCGGCTTTAAGCGGGGCACCGCCCAGGGCTTTTATCGCCTGCTGGCGCACATGGGCGTGGAAACGGTGTATAACCATGCCGACTGCCGGCTGTTATCCCGCCGGGCGCTGGAAGAACTGGCCCGCTATCCCGAAACCAACCTGTTTTTGCGGGGCATGGTGCCCCACATGGGCTTTCAAAGCGACGTGGTGTATTTTGAACGGGCGCCCCGTTACGCCGGCGAAACCAAATATCCCCTGCGCAAAATGCTGGCCCTGGCCTGGAACGGCATCACTTCGTTCAGCGTGAAACCGTTGGCGGCCGTTACCGTGTTGGGGGCGGTGATCACTCTGCTCAGCCTGGCCGGCCTGCTGGCCGAAGCCGTGTGCGCCTTGTGCGGCGTGGCGGTGAGCGGTTTGCTGGCGGCGGTCACGTCGGTGTGGCTGTTGGGCGGCCTGGTGCTGTTGTGCCTGGGGCTGGTGGGCAGTTACGTGGGCAAGGTTTACGGCGAAGTGAAAGCCCGGCCCCGCTTTGCGGTGGAAAAAGCCCTGCTGGATCAAAAAGAATAAAACGCAACACGACCAAACGGACGCATTCGCTTTTGCGCATGCGTCCGTTTTTTTATTATGCGGGCCGGTATTCCAGCAGTACCCCATGAGCAATGCCGGGAATGGCAAGCCCTTGCTGTACCGAAGTGGGGGAGTGCAGAGAGCCGGTGGCCACAAACAGCACCCGCTTGAGGGCGCCCCCAGCGATTTGGGGCAAAATGTGGGCGCACAGCACCCCGGCGCTGCAGCCGCAGCCCGAACCGCCCGCATGCACGTCCTGCCGCCGGCGGTCATATAAACACAGCCCGCAGTCGGTATGGTTGGCCGTCAGGTCAAACCCTTCTTTGGCGGCCAGCCGGCACAGCAGTTCACTGCCCGTTTGGCCCAGGTCGCCGGTAAGGATCAGATCCAGGTCGCCGGGGGCACGGCCGGTCTCCCGCAAAAAGGTTACAATGGTGTCGGCCGCGGCCGGCGCCATGGCCGCGCCCATGTTGTTGGCGTCGGTCAGTCCCATGTCCTGAATGCGGCCCACAATGCTTTGGGTCACCGCCACGTTGCCGCCGCCGGCGCCAACGATCACTGCGCCGGCCGCCGTGGCGGTCCATTGGCTGGTGGGCGGCCGTTGGCCGCCGTATTCCAGCGGAAAACGAAACTGCCGTTCGCTGGCGCAAAAGTGTGAAGACGTAACGGCCCCGGCGGTTTGGGCCAGGCCGCCGTCTACAAAAGCCGCCGCCAGCAGCAGCCCCAGCGCCATGGTGGAACAGGCGCCGTAAATGCCCACGTGGGGAATGCCGTAACCCGCCAGCCCCACCGTGCTGCCCACGCACTGGTTGAGCAGATCCCCCGCAAACAGCACCTGGATCTGGTGGGGCGCCAGCCCTCCTTTTTGCAGGGCGATGGCCAAAGCCTGCCGCTGCAGTTCACTTTCGGCCTGCTCCCAGGTGGGTTTGCCCAAATAGGCGTCTTCAAACGTGCGATCGAACGCCTTGCCCAGCGGGCCGGCGGCTTCCAGCGCGCCCGCCACCGCCGCGTTGGCCGCAATGCGGGGCGGGGCGTCAAATCCGATCGTATAGTGTCCTATGCGGTGTGCCACAAACAACCGCCTCCTTTGTGGCATAGTGTGCCCGCGGGCGAGCGGTTTTATGCCAAGCAAAAAACGCCTTGACCGGCGGTGTGCCGGCCAAAGCGTTGAAGAAGAGCAAAGTCAAAAGGTCTTAAAATCTTTGGATTCTTCCCGGGATTTCAAGCTGCGGTAAAAGGTGTTCAAATCACCGCACAAATGGTCTTGAAAGGTGGTTTTGCCGTTAATACCCACCAGTTCGGTGGGCAGGCGACTGCCCATTTTGGCAATGCGATCGTTTTCGGCGATCAGCGCGTCCATTTCGGCGTCAAACGCTTCGTCTGCCATGCCTTCAAAGGCTTTGGCGTGGCGGGCTCGCATCAGCCGCATGGTCACCATGGCGGTGGCGCGGGTAATAGCAAGGCAGGCGGCTTCACTGTTAAGCAAATACCGCACGGCCGCGTCGCCTTCCGCCGCCACGGCCCGGGCCAGCACTTCACCCATGCGATCATACAGCCCCATGGCTTCATCCAGCGCCGCCAAATGCTGTTTGCCGTAGGCTTCGTTTAAGGGGATGATGTTGCGAATATCATGCACGTCGTCATAGCCGCAAAAAGCCAGCAGCCGGTCGGTAGCCTGCTCCTGCAGGGCGTAGTATTCCTCCATGGCGGCGGCGCTTTGGCCGTAGCAGGCGCGGCACAGTTCCCGGCGCAGAGCCATATAGTCGGTGTTCAGCCGCCAGGCGGTGCGGGCAAAGGTGAGCATGCACAGTTTATAAGCAAACCAGGAATAGCGGTTAAACATGAGCAGGGTAACGGCGTTTACCCCCAGGGCTTTGTAATCCTGCATGTCCTGCCACAGGGTGCGCTGCACGTTGGTGCCCATTTTGTTAAACAAAATCATATCGGTGTAATATTCAAAGGGATACACCGCCGCGAATTTACCGGCGGCGTCGGTCAGCTGCCGGTAATAAACCCGGTTGCGTTCACAGGCCGGGTCGGCAATGCGGTGGGCATAGCACCGCTCGCGAGGGGCGTAATAGGCCGAAACGTTGGCTGGCAGATCGCCGGGCAGAGCCGAAGCGTCCGCCGTGTCGTGATACATAATAAAGTCCACCGCCAGGTCGGGGTAGGCGCGTGCCACGGCGCCGATCACGTTGAAGGCCTGCTGGGCGGAGGTGAGATGCCGGCACTTTTCGCATTGGCACCAGCTGCCGTCAAACACGTCTTCAAACCACAAATGAAAGCACCCGATGTTGGGCACCTTCTGCATCAGCGCCCCCACGCCGTCTATCACCATTTGCACCGCTTCGGGATTGCTGCTGCAAAAATTGCCGTCCGGCCGGCGGCGGCCGTCCACTTCCCTAAACAGTTCCGGCTTTTGTTCAAACAGCTCCCGCCGCACAAACTGCCAGGTGCCGTGACCGCCCACTTCCAGCCGAAAGCCCCGCTTGGTCAGTTCCCGCATCATAAAGGGCTTCAAAAACGTGTCGCCCGTAAACAGGTCCACGCCCAAAAAATAGGTGTTAAAGCGGTTTTTGCCCGCCCAGTCGAATTTTTCCAGGGTTTCTTTCACAAAACTGTCGGTTATTTCCGCCATGTGGGTGTCGTCGGTAGAAGCCCTCACGGCAAAATCCGGGTTGTCTACCGTTTCAAAAGGCGCAAAGGCGTAATCAGCGGGGTGGGTGGGGATCACTTCGCCGGCCCGGCCGGGAAACAGCCACCGGCAGCCGGCGTTTTCCAGCAGCCGGTACACGCCGTACAGCACCCCCCGGGGCTCTAACGAGGTAACGGCAACGCGTTCCTGCGTGACCGAAAGCCAATAGCCGTCGTGCCGCAAAGCCTGCGCCGGGACGGCAATGCCCTGCTGTGCCAGCCAGGCGGGACTGCCCAGCCAAACAGGTGTTTCTGTCCCAAAGGGCGCTTCGTCCCGCCGCAGTATGGCGCCGGTCATGCGGGCGTAATACACCGCCAGTTCTTCCGCCGCAAAGTCATATACTTCGCCCGGTTGCCGAATGATTTGATACATAATGCGTTCCCCCTTGCGCCGGTGTTACAGCGAAATAGTATTGCACATAATGCCGCCCGGCACTATGTCTATCACCCCGTAGGTCTGCCCGTTCCAACGCGCTATCGAGCCGGGATTGATGATATACAGCCCGTCCTGATAGTCGGTCATGGGTGTGTGGGTGTGGCCAAAGGCTAAAACGTCGCACCCGTTGCGGCGGGCGGCGTCCACCGCGTCGCCAATGCCGAAATCTACGGCAAACGTGTGGCCGTGGGTCATCATAATGCGCTTGTCGCCCACCTGCAAAACGCGCACGGCGGGCTCCATGCAGGCCAAATCACAGTTGCCCCGCACCGCATACACCTTGTGTTTGGGAAACGTAGGGGCCTCCGATTCCATGTCACGCACGCCGTCGCCCAGGAATAAAATGGTATGGGCTCGCGGCTGGGCCTCAATGGCGCTGCGCAAAGAATCGCGGTCGCAGTGACTGTCTGAAATAACCAAAATACGCATATCTTTCTCCCGGAGTTCATAGAATGTAGAGGTGATAACACATGCAAAAACCTGATTTTGTGCATTGGCCCAACGCCGCCGGCGCCCCCGCCCAAACCGACGCGGCCGCTGTGGAACGGGCCTTGCAGACCGGTAACGTAAACGAACTGGCCGGCGCCCTGGGACGGGACGATCTGCAAAAAGTGCAGGCCGTGCTCAACGACCCCGAGCAGCTGCGCCGGGTGCTGAATTCGCCGCTGGCCAAGCAAGTGGCCAAACGGTTCGGCCGCTGAAAAGGAAAACTGCTTATGGAAGACGTATCCAACGCCATTGCCGGGCTGCTCAATTCGCCCGACGCGGTAGAAAAACTCAAAGCCATGGCCGGCAGTTTGCTGGCTTCTTCCGGCCAAACCGAAGGGGCGGCGCCGGCCCGGCCCGCCGGCGACGATCTGTCTGCCGGGGATATTGCCGGCATGATGCGGGTGATGCATCTGTTAAAATCAGGTGAGGACGACAGCCGCGCCGCTTTGCTGCGCTCGCTGCGGCCTCATTTGTCCGCCCGGCGGCAGCAGCGGGTGGACGAAGCCATTCGCCTGCTGCGGCTTATGAGTATCTTGCCCGCCGTGAAAGAGGCGGGCTTGTTGTAAGGTGAACGTTATGCCCAGCCAATCCCAACCGGATTTTGCCCGCATGCAGCGGGAAGCCGAACAGCGGGTAATGGAAATGCAGCGCCGCGCCCGGCAAAGGGTGGAAGATCCGCCGCCTGCACCGCCGCCTGCGCCGCCGCCTGCACCGCCCGCGTCCCCGCCGCAAAAACACGGCTTTTTGGATATGCTCAATATCAAATCGCTGTTAGAGGGCAAGGATACTTCGCTGGTGCTGATGGTGATGGCCATGCTGGGGTCGGAAAACGCCGACCCGCTGCTGATGCTGGCCTTGCTTTATGTGATGATGTGATCGATCAGCGCCGGTACCTGGCAGGTTTTTTGGACGATCAGCGTGGCGCCCGCCTGTTCCAGCGCCTGCCGGGGGAAGGTAGACAAAATGCCGATGCTGTGCATGCCTGCGTTGCAGGCGGCCTGAATGCCGTTTACCGCGTCTTCCACCACCACACACCGGGCCGGCTCGACTCCCATGCGTTCTGCCGCCAGCAGAAAAGCCGCGGGGTCGGGCTTTTTGCGGGTCACGTCGTCGCCGGTCACCACTACGCTCAGCAGAGCGGGATCGATGCCGGCGGCGGTAATATTGGCGGTTACTTTAATGCGGTCGGCCGAGCTGGCCACCGCTAATTTCAGCCCCCGGTCGGCCAGGGCCGCAATGGTTTGGGGAATGGCTTCAAACCGGGTAATGGCGTCATGGCAAATGGTAAGATAGATCGCATAGGTGCGCTGTTTCATGGCCGGGTCGTAGGCCACGCCGTACTGTTCGGCCACGCCGCCCACAAACCGGTCGTCACCCGCGCCGGTAAAGGGAATAAAATCTTGTTCCTGCGCCTGCACGCCCCATTCCCGCAGGGCCATAATGGAGGCCATGCGCATGGCGTGTTCCGAATCCAACAGCACGCCGTCCATATCAAAAATGACCGCCTGCAGGGCGCAATCGTGTTTGTTCATAACTTGCCGCCTTTCCGAATACCATAAAACATAACAAACGGTGCCGCGCAGCGTGTGCGCACCGTTTCAAAGGAGTGGTGCCAATGCAGTCCGGCACGGTAGACTATACATATTTGCAAAATACCACCTGGCGGTTAAAGACCGCCTATCCCGTGCTGCGGGTGCAAACGGTGGGCAAAAGCGTGGTGGGGCGCAGCTTATACGGGTTGGAACTGGGCCCGGCCGGCGCCCCCGCGCTGTTGTTTGCCGGCGGCTTTTTGGGCACCGACGCCCTTACCGGCCGCCTGCTGCTGCAGTGGCTGCACCGGCTGCTGCGGGCGGTGCATGAACGCCGCCCTTTGTGCGGGGTAGACCCGATGGCGCTGCTGCAGAACCGGCGTGTTTGTGTGGTGCCGTTTGTAAATCCCGACGGGCGGGAGATATGCGCCCGGGGGCCACATTGCGCCGGGGTAGACGCCGGGCGGGTGCGCCGGTTGTGCGGCGGAGAGCCGGCCCGGTGGGACGCCAACGCCCGGGGGGTGGATCTGACGGGCAATTTTGCCCACCGGTTTGCCGCCCGCGCCCAGTTGCGGCGGCAGGCGGGCATTTACGGTCCCGGTCCGACCGGTTACGGCGGTCCGGCAGCCGAAAGCGAACCCGAAACGGCGGCGCTGGCCGCCTATTGCCGCACCAAAAGCCTGCTGCAGGCGGTGGCCTTGTATCCCGGCGCCGGCCGGGTGCTGTGGCGAGGCGACGCCGCCGGCCGCACAGCGGAACAGCGGGCCGCCGTGTTGGCGACCGCGGCGGGGTATGAAGTGGAAGCAGCGGTGGGCCGCCCTTCCTACACCGGTTTTCGCAACTGGTTTCAGGCCGATTTCGGCCGCCCGGCCATCGATCTGCTTATCCCGCCCGACCAGCCGGCCCGGCAGGCCATGGAATTGCTCACGCTGGCCTGCTTGCCGTAAGTGTCAATAGATCCACAAACCGTCCTGATAGATCACCAGGGTGGTCAAGCGATTCTCTTTGTCAAAAAAGAAGGAAATGTGGTTGTTGCCGCAGGGGTAATCCACATAGGTGGCGTCGGTATCAAAATACAAAAACATGGCCGCAGCATCGTCACCGGCCGGCTTGGTCCGGGCGTCGCCCATCACGGCCGTCACGTCCTTCAGTCTGCTTTCGCCCGGTTCCAGCCCGTAAGCGGTGCCGTGATATACCACCGCGGCCAGGCCGTTGTCCCGGTCGTCGTTGGTGTAATACAAAAAGGCGTTGCCGCAGGTGTAACGGATGTATCGCACGCCCACTTCCCGCAGGCAGTTGGCTTCGCCCAGCGCCGCCAGCATATCGGCCGACGCCATGCCCAGCGTAACGGTGGCGGGCTCGGCCGCGGTAACGGTTTGGTCGGCCAGCGCCATTTCGCCCTTGGTCACGGCGGCGCGAATATCGTCGCCCACCACGCGGGAGGTGGTTTCACCGTTAAAATAGGTCACTTCCGACGACGCCGCGTCGGTGGGGGTCACCGGAGCCGCGGAGCAGGCGCACAGCGCCGCGCACAGCAAGCAGATGAGGGTGATAAACAGCCGTTTACGCATGATCGTTGCCTCCTTCGGCAGAAACGGACTGCAGCATATCCTGCCGCAGGTCCCATAAGGATTGTGAAAGGTCTACATAGTAGTGGTGGGGTTTTTCAAAGCGGGTCACTTCTTCCCACAGGGTGTGGATCTGCTGTTCGCAGTAACGCCGAATTTCCGGCAGGGTAGGGGCGGCATACACACACCGCCCGCCCACAAACACCGGCTGCAGCAGCCGCCGGGCAATAAAGTGATCAATGGTTTTGCGCTTCCAGGTATAAATGGGGTCGAACAGCTCATAGGGGGCCGACTGATCGGGCTCCTCGGTGTGCAGGGTGATCAGGTCGGCGGTGGCTTTGCCCAGTTCCCGGTCAAACAGCCGCCACACGGTTTTCACGCCCGGCAGCGAGATCTTGCCCGTGTTGTCGGAAATCTTGATTTTGGGAATGATCTGCCCGTTCCGTTCTATGGCCGAAAGTTTATACACCCCGCTCAGCACCGGGTCGGAAGCGGCGGTGATCAGCCGTTCGCCCACGCCGAAACTGTCCGCCCGGGCGCCTTGTATCAGCATATCCCGAATAATATCTTCATCCAGCGCGTTGCTCACCGTAATGGGGCAGTCGGCATAGCCGGCGTCGTCCAGCATACGGCGGGCTTTTTTGGTCAAATAGGTAATATCGCCCGAATCAATGCGAATGCCTTTGGGCCGCACCCCCATGGGGGCCAGCACGTCGTTAAACACCCGTATGGCGTTGGGCAGGCCGGAATGCAGGGTGCTGTAGGTGTCCACCAGCAGCACGCAGTCGTTGGGATATTGCCGGGCAAAGGCGGCAAACGCGTCATATTCCCGCTCAAAGGCCTGCACCCAACTGTGGGTCATGGTGAAATAAACGGGAATGCCCCATTGCCGGGCGGCCTGCACCTGGGTGGTGCCGCTGCAGCCGCCGATGTACGCCGCCCGGGCGCCGTACAGGGCGCTGTCGGCTCCGTGGGCGCGGCGGGTGCCGAATTCATACACCGGCCGCCCTTCCGCCGCCCGCACAATGCGGTTGGCTTTGGTGGCGATGAGCGACTGGTGGTTAAGGATCATCAGCAGGATCGATTCCACAAACTGGGCCTGCACCAGCGGCCCCCGCACGGTGAGAATGGGCTCATAGGGAAACACCGGCGTGCCCTCTGGCACCGCCCACACGTCGCAGGTGAAGGCAAAGTCGGCCAAATAGGCCAAAAACGGTTCATCAAACCGGCCGGTTTGGCGCAAATAGGCCAGATCCTCCGGCGAGAAGTGCAGATTTTGCAGCACGTCGATGGCCTGGGCCAGCCCGGCGGCGATAATAAAGCCGCCCTCGTCCGGCACGGCGCGAAAATATAAATCAAAATAGGCGATATCGTCGGCCATTTGGTTGCCGAAAGCGCCCCCGGCTACCCCCAGCTGGCAAAATTCCGTCAGCAGGGTCAGGTTGCGGGTCACACCGTTTTGCGCGTTTTCCATGTAGCACCATCCTTTTTTCTTCAAAAAATGCCCGCCGATCCGGGCCGGCAGGCACAGCGAATATGGCGGCCGGGCCTGCGGACAGACCGGGCTATAGTAAGCCGGACAAAAGGTTTTGCAGCAGCGCCACGCCGTAATACACCAGCACCGGGGCCAAAATATTCACGCCCCCAAGCCGGAATACCATCACGTTGGCTTCTTCCGCCGGCATGGCGTCTAACCGGGCCACCCGTTTCAAGCATTCTTTTTTATATATCAGATTGCCGAACAGACCGAACACGATCGCCCGGGCGATCAGCAGCAGCAAAGCGCCCTGGGCCAACAGCATAACGGCGGGCGAAAAGGCGTCTGTTTGCATAAAATGGTCCATCGCCTGGTAGTAACTCACCCGGTTGGCGGCCAAGTATTCCATCATGCGGCTGGTCATGGGGTAGGTGAGCAGCCCCGCCACCAAATCAAAGCAGGCGGCAAAGATCGCCCACAAATAGCATTTGCGAAAAGCCAGCCAGTAGGGGGCCAGCAGGCAGGCGGCCCAGTTCCAGCTCACCACATGGCGGCCTTGTTGTTTTAATTGCAAAAAACGGGGCAAATAGTATTGCCGGCGGTGCAGCACCACCTTGCCCACTTTGCCCACGGTAGAATCGTCCAGCGGTTCTTTTTCAAAAGCCTCCTGCTGGGCGGCCTGTTCTTGCGGGGTGGGCAGGGGCGCGCCGCAAGAACGGCAGGCGGGCTCGTCTGCCGGGGTCAAACTGCCGCACCGGGGGCAGCGGGTCATCACCACACCGCCAAAAAAGGGATTCCCTTCTTGCCGGGGACGGTCGTATTCGTCAAATCCGTCGTTTTCGTCGGCCGGGTCTTCCTGCGCCGGCCGGGTATCGGGCTCGGGCTCGGGTTCGGGCGGCCGCCATTGCAGGTCGGTGCCGTGGGCGGCTTCATAATGGCAATGGCCTTCCTGCTGCCAGCAGGCCCGGTGATGAGGGGCGCCGCAATCGGGGCAAAACACCACGTCGTCTTCTTCGGTAAAATCACGGCCGCAAACCACACAGCGGCGGGCCCGTTGGGCGTAAGACACGGCGGTCACCTTCTTTCTTCTTTCATACCTTATATCTTACAGGAAATTATGCCATAAATCAAGTAAAAAATGCGAAATGTGACCGCCTGCGAAAAAGTTTTTGCCCCCGTAAGTTAAAACTTTACAAACAGGGAAATATAGTGTATAATGAACAAGACTATGCGCACGAAAGGAACTTGAAACGATGCTGCAATTTGAAGAACAAAAACTGCGTTTGACCGGCGCCGAAGCCGAATTGACCGACCTGGGCGAAGCGTTGGGCATCCGGCAGGCCAAAGAAGAGATCGCCGCCCTGGAAGCCCAGTCGGCGCAGGATGGCTTTTGGAACGATCTGGCGGCTTCGCAAAAGGTGCTGCAAAAAATCAGCCAACTCAAAAACAAAGTGCAGGCGTATGAAAAACTGCAAGCCGATTTTGGCGACAGCCTGGCCTTGATTGAAATGGCGGACGAAGAAGGAGACGAAAGCCTGCTGGGCGAAGTGACCGACGGGGTGAACGCCGTGCTGAAGACCATGGAGGAAATGCGGCTTTCCACCTTGCTTTCGGGAGAATATGACGATAACAACGCCATCCTCACCTTCCACGCCGGGGCCGGCGGCACCGAAGCCCAGGATTGGGCCCAAATGCTGTTTCGCATGTATGTGCATTGGGCGGACGCCCACGGCTTTAAGGCCAAAACGCTGGACTATCTGGACGGGGAAGAAGCGGGGCTGAAAAGCGCCGTTATGCTTATAGAAGGCACCAACGCTTACGGCTATTTAAAGTCCGAAGCCGGCGTGCACCGGCTGGTGCGTGTTTCGCCTTTTGACAGCAGCGGCCGCCGCCACACCTCCTTTGCTTCGCTGGAAGTCATGCCCGAAATCAGCGACCGGATCGAAGTGGAGATACGGGACGAAGACCTGAAGGTGGATACCTACCGTTCTTCCGGCGCGGGCGGCCAGCACATCAACAAAACCGAATCGGCCATTCGCATCACCCACATTCCCACCGGCATTGTGGTGGCCTGCCAGAACGAGCGCAGCCAGCACCAAAATCGTGAAATGGCCATGCGCATGCTCAAATCCAAACTCATCGAGATCAAAGAGCGGGAGCATCTGGAAAAGATCGAAGACATCAAGGGCGTGCAGAAAGAGATCGGCTGGGGCAGTCAGATCCGCTCTTACGTGTTTATGCCCTACACCATGGTAAAGGACCATCGCACCGGCTATGAAACGGGCAACGTGAACGCCGTGATGGACGGCGACCTGGACGGGTTTATCAACGCCTACTTAAAAGCGGCCAGCCTGGGCCAGCTTAAAACGGAATAGAAGGGACCGGCATGAACGTTACCGTTGACAAATTAACCCTGCGGTATGAAACCGTGGGCGAGGGGCCGGATATTCTGCTGCTCCACGGCTGGGGCTCGTCGCTGGACGCTTTTGCCTGGTTGACCGGCCGGCTGGCCAAGTGTTACCGGGTCACGGCGCTGGACTTTCCCGGCTTTGGTCAAAGCCAAATGCCGCCCGAAGCCTGGGACGTGGAAGCCTACGCCGCCCTCACCCTGCGTTTTATGCAGGCGGTGGGCTTGCAAGACCCCATTATGATCGGCCACTCCTTCGGGGGGCGGGTCATCATCAAATTGTGCGGCACCGGCCGGGTAAAACCGCAAAAGATCGTGCTGTTAGACGCCGCCGGCGTGCGGCACAAGCCTTCCTTTAAGGCGCGGCTGCGCACCCGGTGCTTCAAAACCGCCAAATGGGCGCTCACCCGCAAGCCCTGGGCCAAAGCCTGCGCCCCCACATTGGAAAAGGTACGCACCCACTTCGGTTCGGCCGACTATAACAGCGCGCCGCCCGTTTTGCGGCAAACGCTGGTAAAGGTGGTAAACGAGGATTTAACGCATTTACTGCCTCACATCACGGCTTCTACGCTGCTCATCTACGGCGAGCGGGACACCGCCACCCCGGTGGCCGACGCCAAGCTGATGGAGCAAGCCATCCCCGACGCGGGCTTGTGCGTCATTCCCGGCGCCGGTCATTGGGCGTTTGTGGAACAGCCCGGGCGGGTAGCGGCGATTTTAGACAGCTTTTTGAACATTCAATAGTGTAACACGAGGTGTTGGCGTTGGCAGAACTTTGGTTGCCTTTGGGCGTGGCGATATTGTGGATCGGTACCCTGGCGGGGCTGGTGCGCAGTTTTCACATGCTGCAGCAAAACTCCTACCGGGCCGGCCGGTATATGCGGTGGGCCAAAACCGCGCCCAAGGGGCGGCCGGCGGCTTGTTTGCTGGCGGCGGCCGTGTGGGCGGGCGCCTGGTTTGTGTGGCGGCCGCTGCTGCCTTTTTTGGCGGCTTGCTTTGCCGCCGTGCGTATCGCCCGGCAGGTGAGCGAACAGAAAAAAGCCATCAAGCCCCTGGTGTTCACCGCCCGGGTCAAGCGGCTGTGGGTAACCGCCTGTTTGCTGGCGGCGGCCGACGGCGCGCTGTGCTTTGTGCTGGCTCAGCCCGGCCGGCTGTGGGCGGCGCTGGCGGGCGTGTTGTGCTTTGCCTTTGCCCCGCTGGTGGCGCTGGCGGCTTTGTTTATCAACGCCCCCGGTGAAAAACTGGTGGCCCGCTGGTATATCGGCGACGCCAAACGCCGCCTGAAACGCTCGCCCGGTCTGGTGGTGCTGGGCGTTACCGGCAGCTACGGCAAAACAGGGGTCAAGTTTATGATCACCCGTCTGCTGCAGGAAAAATACACCGTTACCTGCACGCCCGAAAGCTTCAACACCCCCATGGGCGTGGTGCGCACCATCCGGGAAAAATGGAAGCCCGGCACCCAGATCTTTGTGGTGGAAATGGGCGCCAAGCAGGTGGGGGATATTGCCGAGATCTGCCGCATCGTCCACCCGGACCACGGCGTGATCACCGCCATCGGCCCCCAACATTTAGATACCTTTAAATCCATGGATAATATTATTGCCACCAAGTTTGAACTGGCCGACGCGGTGGCCGCCCGGCAGGGCGTGATGTTTTTGAATTGCGACAGCGCGCCGGTGGCGGACCATGCGCCGGTGCCCAAGGCAGTGCGTTACGGCACCGACCCGGCGCTGGACGTGTACGCCGCCGATTTGCGCTATGAGCCGGACGGCGCCTGTTTTACCGTGTGCGCGGGGAACGTGCGCCTGCCGGTGCGCACCCGCTTGCTGGGCCAGCACAACGTGGTGAACGTGACCGCCGCCGTGGCGGTGGCCCTGCATTTCGGGGTAGACCCGGCCGATATTCAGTTTGCCGTGAGCCGTTTGCAGCCGGCCGAACACCGCCTGCAGCCCAAGCGGTTTGACCGGGGCGCCACCTTGATAGACGACGCATACAACGCCAACCCCGCCGGCAGTATAGAAGCCGTTAACGTGCTGGGCCGGTTTGAAAACAAACGCAAGATCATTGTGACCCCCGGCCTGGTGGAACTGGGCGAACAGGAACAACAGCACAACTTTAACCTGGGCGTGCGCGCCGGGCAGGTGTGTGACGATATTTATCTGGTGGGCACCAACCGCAGCAAACCCATTGCCGACGGGGTGCGTTCCACCGGCTTTAACGAAGAGCGGCTGCATATCGCGGCTTCTTTCCGCGAGGTGATGGACGCCCTGCGGCCCACGCTGGACGATACCTGCGTGGTGCTGCTGGAAAACGATCTGCCGGATAATTACTTGTATTAGGAGGCTTTTTGCATGAAGTGGAATTTGGGTGTGTTTTTCGGCGGCGCTTCGGTAGAACATGAAGTGTCGGTCATTTCGGCGGTGCAGGCCATGCGCTTTTTGACCGACGAAGCCTATACGGTCCATGCGGTGTATCAGGCCAAAAACGGCGGCTTTTACACCGGCGACGCCTTAAAAGACATTGAAAAATATAAAGATATCCCCGCCCTGCTCAAGCAGTGCCGGCAAGTGGCGCTGGTGCGGGAAAACGACGTGGTGAAAATGATCGAGATCCGTCCCGGCCGCCTGCGCAAACCCTTTGAACAGCCTTTGGACCTGGCTTTGCCGGTGGTGCATGGCACCAACTGTGAAGATGGGTCTTTGCAGGGCTTTTTTGAAGTGCTGGGCCTGCCCTACGCCGGGTGCGACGTGGTGTCGTCCGCCCTGGGGATGGACAAAGCCCTGTTCAAACAGATCATGCAGCAAAACGGCCTGCCGGTGGTGCCGGGCGTTGCGTTTTACGCCCGGGATATGGTTGCCCGCCGGGAAGAACTGCTGGGCGAGATCGAAGTTCTGGGCTATCCTGTGATCGTCAAACCCGCCAATTTGGGCAGCAGCGTGGGCGTGGCCAAGGCGCACGACCGGGCTGAACTGCTGGAAGCCATAGACCTGGCCTCCTCTTTCGCTTCCAAAATTCTGGCCGAACGGGCGGTCACGGCCCTGCGGGAGATCAACTGTTCGGTGGTGGGGGACGCCCACCAATGCACCGCTTCGGTGTGCGAAGAACCGGTGACCGACGGAGAGTTTTTGTCTTATGATGATAAGTATCGCCGGGGCGGCAAATCCAAATCCTCCGGCATGGCGTCGCTGGACCGCATCATTCCCGCCCCCATCAGCGAAGAAAAAACGCAGCAGATCCGCGACCTTTCCTGCCGGGTGTTCAAAGCGCTGGGCTGCAGCGGCGTGGTGCGCATCGACTATTTGATGGATACCGCCGATCACGACGCGGTGTATGTAAACGAGATCAACACCATTCCCGGATCCCTTTCCTTTTATTTGTGGGAGCCGGCCGGCGTGCCTTACGCCGACTTGCTCCGGCAGGTGATCGACCTGGCCATGAAGCGCAAGCGGGAACGGGACGGTTTGATGTTTACAAACGAGGTGAACCTGCTGGAAAACGGCAGTTTCGGCGCCAAGGGGACAAAAAAATGAACACGTTGCAATGGAAACAGTATGCCCAAACCTCCGCCGCCGCCCGGCAACTGGAACAGCTGTACGGTTCGGCCGACCCTGCCAGGTGGTTGGAATTGCCGGCCTATTATGAAGATCAGTTCGGCCCCGCCGACGGGGTGCGACTGTTTTCGGCGCCCGGCCGGGCGGAACTGTGCGGCAACCATACCGACCACCAGCAAGGCTGTGTGGTGGCGCTGGCGGTGCATTTGGATACGCTGGCCGCCGTTACCCCCCGTGCCGACGGCGTGGTGCGACTCCATTCCCGGGGCAAGCGCCCCTGCTGTGTAGACCTGAACGGCCCCGCCCCACGCGCCGGTTCGGCCGACGCCCTCATTTACGGGGTGGCGCTGTGGCTGCGCCGGCAAGGCTATGCCGTGGGCGGGTTTGACGCCGCCACCGTTTCTTCGGTGCCCACCGGGTCGGGCCTTTCTTCTTCGGCCGCCTTTGAAAATCTGGTGGCCACCGTGTTCGGATATTTATACAACCCCCGGCCGTTGCCGCCGCTTACCAAGGCGCTGGCCGGCCAGTGGGCCGAAAACAACTGCTTCGGCAAGCCCTGCGGGCTGATGGATCAACTGGCATCCTGCTCGGGCGGGGTATCGTTTATGGATTTTGCCGACCCCCAACAGCCGGTCATCACGCCCCTTACCTGGTCGCCGGAAGCCGACGGCCGCATGCTGTGCGTGGTAAAAACCGGCGGCAGTCACGCCGATCTCACCGATCAATATGCCGCCATCCCCGCCGAAATGCGGGCGGTGGCGCAGGCGCTGGGCGTGCCGGTGTTAAGTGCCGCGGACAAACGGCAGGTGGAACAAAATCTGCCCGCTTTGCGCGCCCAATGCGGTGACCGGGCAGTGCTGCGAGCGCTGAATTATTTTGATGAGATCGAACGCACCCGCGCCCTGGCCGACGCCCTGGCCCGGGGCGACAGCGAGGCGGTGCCCGCCATTCTCACCGCGTCGGGCAACGGGTCCCAATGCTGGCTGCAAAATGTGAGCAATTCCAAGGATCCTTCGTTTGACGGCGTGGGCCTGGCCTTGTATTTGAGCAAATCCGTGTGCCCCGGCGGCGCCTTTCGGGTGCACGGCGGCGGCTTTGGCGGCACGGTGTTGGCTTTGGTGCCCGCCGGCGATTACGCCCCTTGGCGGCAGACGATGGAGCAGGCCTTCGGCCCGGGCTGCTGCACCCCCTTGCGGGTGCGTCGGCAGGGCGGGGTGGAGATTACGCCCAACGCCTAAAACCAGCTGGCAAAGCTCACACTTTCCTGTTGGGGCATTTCCCACACATACGCTTTGCACAGCACGGCGGCCGGCACCAAGTCGGCCGCTTTTTGCGTGGCCAGCGCCTGCACGTACAGCAGCTGATTTTCCGCCTGATCCAGCACCTGCCGGTCCACGCATATCATCAGCCCCCATTCGGCCTGCCGCCAGGCGCTCACGGCTTCGTCGGCGGCTTGCCGGGCGGCGGCCGGGTCGCCGGCTTCCACCGCCGCCGTCACTCGGTCCAGCCGGCGGCACACCCGGTCGGCCACCCGGGGCACAAACACCGTGTCGAACACGCACACGGCCAAAATCACCGCCGCCAGCGCCAGCAGCGCGGCCGTTCGCTTCACGGGCGGCCCTCCTTTCGTATCAAGGTATAACGCCCGTCGGCGTATACCGTCAGCGCAAAAACGTCCCGCCGGGGCGTTTTTTCTTTTTGCAGCAAGGCCGTCAGGGCGGTCTCGTCCATGCCGCACATCGCCATGGCGACCGGCTGTACCGTTCCGTCGGCCACCACCAGGCAGGGCATATCCGCCACGGGATGGGCCTGTACCATGCCGGCGGTGGCGGGCCGCTGGTCGGCCACCGGCAGCACACTCAGCTTGCCGTCGGTCTCGGCCATACAGCAGGCCACCTCTTCCAACGCAAAAACACCCGTTTGCCGCAGGGCGCTCATCAAGTCTTCCAGCGAAAGCCGCAGCTGCTTCATGGCGGCCTGATCGGGCTTCCCGTCGCGTATCACCATCCGTGGCCGGCCGTCCACCGCGTGGCGCAGTCCCGGCCAGCGCAGGGCCAGGCGGGAAAGCAATATTTCCAGAATAACCAGGGTAAATATGGCAATAATACCGCTAAGCACCGGCCGATTCAGGTCCTGGATAGGGGCGGCGGCGCATTCGGATATCATAATGGTGATCACCAGTTCGCCCGGCTGCAGTTCGCCCACCTGCCGTTTGCCCATCAGCCGCACCGAAAGGATCACCACGCCGTACAGCACGGCGGTGCGTATCAACGTTACGATCACGTCTCTTATTCACACTCCCGTTACATTCTCGGCGCCTTGCGCCGTTTCGTAGGTATTGTGACGCGTTCGGGCCGATTTATGGTTTGCAGATTTTGCCAAAAGGAGGCGCATAGTATGGCAGACTTACCCCGCGATCCGGCTTGCACGCCCACGCCGCTTCAGCCGGATCTGGACCGTACCCTGGCCGATCTGCGTGCCGCTTACGGCGACAGCGCCGATTTGACCGTGCGCCGGCTGCACACGGGCGGGCATGATTTTGCCTGCGTTACGTTGGATAATATGGCCGATAAAGAATTGCTGGACCGGCTGCTGCTGGCGCCGCTGCAAAACGCCGGCCGTTTGCCGCGAGACCCGGTCGCCTGCATGGCGCATGTGGAACGCACACTCAGCCGGGCGCCGGAACAAAAGCGCCTGCACCGGCTGGATCAGGTGTTTTGTCAGTTGGGGGACGGGTTTGGAGTGCTACTGCTCAACGGCTGTTCTCACGCTTTGGCGGTGGGGGTGCAGGCCTTTCCCGCCCGGGGGGTGGAACCGCCCCAAAACGACGTGATGGAACGGGCGGCCCACGAAGCTTTTACCGAGGTGCTGGGCCGCAATGTGGCCCTGCTGCGCCGGCGGGTAAAAAGCCCCATGCTCACGGTGGAGACCCTCACGGTCGGGGAGCGGTCGGCCACCAAGGTGGCGGTGTGCTATCTGCGGGATTCCGCCCGCCCCGAAACGGTGGACCGCATCAAACGCCGCCTGCAGGCGGTGCGCATGGATATGGTGCTGGAATCGGGTTATTTACAGCCTTTTTTGGAAAATAACGCCCCCTCGCTGTTTTCCACCGTTGGGGTTTCGGAACGGCCGGACACGGTGTGCGCCAAATTAAGCGAAGGCCGCGTGGCGGTGCTCACCGACGGCTCTCCTTTTTGCCTGTTTACGCCCTTCTTATTTGTGGAACATTTTCAAAGCATGGACGATTACACCCTGCAGCCGGCCTACGCCACCCTGATCCGCCTGCTGAAAATGCTGGCGTTTTTTCTGGCGGTGCTGCTGCCGGGGCTGTACGTAGCCATTGGGGAACACAACCCGGAGGTGTTTCCCGGCGCCATCTTTTTTAAGGTGATAGACGCCGAAATGACCACCCCGTTTTCTCTGCTGTGGGAAGCGCTCATCATCCATACCATTTATGAGATCATGCGGGAAGCCGGCCTGCGCCTGCCCAAATCGGTAGGGCACGCGGTCAGCATCGTGGGGGCGCTGGTCATCGGTGAAGCGGCGGTGGACGCGGGCCTGATCGGCGCGCCCATGATCATTGTTGTGGCGGTCACGGCGCTGGCGTCTTATGTGATCCCGTCGCTGTATTACCCGGCGGCGATCTTGCGCTTCGGCCTTATTGTGGTCGGCGGCGTGGCCGGCCTGTTCGGGGTGCTGCTGGGCTTTGCCGGGGTGGTTACAGCCATTGCCGCCCAGCAGGCCTACGGGGTGCCGTTGCTGGCGCCGCTTTCGCCCTTCGATCCCGCCGCCATGCGCGATACTTTTTGGCGGGTGGGCTGGCGGCGGCTGGCCCGCCGCACCGTCCGGGTGCAAAATTTACAGGGAACGGATGAAGACGCATGAACAGCCAAAAAACCGTGGGCGCCGGCCAACTGCTGTTGTTTTTGACGTTTGCCCGTGTCACCGTGAGTTTGACGCACCATTTTAACACCGCCCGCCATGTGATCGGCCAGGCCGACTGGCTGGCGGCGCTGCTGCTGCCGGCGGTGTTGGCGGTGCTGGTGCTGCCCACAGCCTGGCTGTTGCGGGTGGGGGAGGGCCGAACCGTGTGCCGGGCCGCCCGCTTGCTGGGCAAGGGGTGGGGTGCCATATACGCCGGCGCCTATGCGCTGCTGTTTTTTGTTATGGCTTTTGCCGCCGTGGGCCGTTTTTCATTCTTTGTTACGTCAACCATGCAGCCCGACCAAAGCCCCTGGTTTTTCCCGGCGCTGCTGTTGTTACCGGTGTGTTATGCCGCCCTTAAGGGCCTGCAGGCCATTATGCGCGCCGGCGCGGTGCTGGCGGTCATGGGGCTGGTGCTGGTGGTGTTTGTGCTGGCTACCCTGGTGCCGCGCATGGATCTGCTCAATGTGTATTCTCCTTTATATAACGGCTGGGGCGGGTTGGCCCGGTCGGTGGCGATGGTAACGGCCAATTCGGGCGTGGGCGCGGTGCTGTTGATGGTGGCGCCCCGGGTGCGGGGTCGGTGGCAGCGGGCCTACGCGGGCTATGCGTTGGCCGCCGGCGTGGCGGTGTTTGGGGTGGCGTTCACCACCCTGGCGGTGTTGGGCGGCTTCAGCAGGATCCAACTGTTTCCCTTTTTCACGGCGGCGGGCGTTGCCAATGTGGGGGAACTGAACAATCTTTCCGCCTTGTACGCCGCCGCCTGGATCTGGGGCGTGTTTGTGCAGGCGGCGCTGTATCTGGAACTGTGCTGGCAGTGCTTGTCCGCTTTTATTCCCGACCGGTTTCGCACGGCGGCACTTGTGGTTTTGGCGGCGTTGGCGGCGGTGTGCGCCGGCCTTATCACCGGCAGTTTGCCCGCCGCCCGGCAAAGCTTTCAGCCGGTGGGCTTATTGGTGATGCACGGCGTCTATATGGTGGTATTGCCGCTGGTGCTGGCGGCGGGGCTGCAATTCAAAAAGCGAAAGGAGGCGGCCTATGCGCAACTGGATGCAAGCGGCGGTTAGTTTGCTGTTGGCGGCCGCCCTGTGCGGCTGCGGGGCGCCGGTGCCATTAAAAGAAAAACTGATCGTGGAAGGCATTGCCGTAGACGCGGCCGAAGCCGGTTACAAGGCAACGGTGCAGGCTTATTCGCCTGCCGCCGAAGGGGGCAGCCGGTTGTTTCAGGCAACGGGCGGCACGGTGTTTGAAGCCTTGCGCAATATAGACGTGCAGGTGGGCAAGCAGGCCTATTATTCCGACGCCCGGGTGATATTGCTTTCCGAAGCCTGCCTGCGGGCCGGCTTGTGGGCGGCGCTTGATTTTTTTATTCGCAGCAGCGCCCTGCCCGCCGGGGTGCCGGTGGCGGCTACCGTTGGCCCGGCGGCCGACCTGTTCGCCATCGAAAGCGAAGCGGGCGATCAGCCGGCGGCGGTGGTGGCCAATTTGTTGCAGGTCAACCGTTCGGGAACGGTGTGCGGCGCGTTATACCGGGTGGGCGCCTGCCTGCAAACCGACGCGGCCGACCCGGCGCTGCCTTTGCTCGGCACGGTGCAAAAACAGGGCAAACGGTATGCCCGGCCCGCCGGCATATTGTGTTTTAAGGGCCAAACGCCCTGCACCCGCCTTTCCCGCGGGGAGGAGTGGGCCTTTCGCTGGCTGTGCGGCTATGCGGACGACCGGGCCTACCCCCTCACGTTCCGGGGTACGCCCTACACCGTTACCCTGCACCGTGTCGACCGCACGTGGCGCGCCGCATGGGAGGGGGATCGCCCCGCCGTGCATATTGCGCTGGCCGTCGCCTGCGATATTGCCGAGGCCGCTTCGGCTCACAAGGTGGCGGCGGCGGAACTGGCCGCGTTTGCCCGTGCGCTGGAAGCGGATATGGCCCGGCGGGTGACCCGCACCCTTGCCCGGGTGTTTGCGGAACGGCGGTGCGACGTGTTCGATCTGGGCCGGGTGCTGCGGCAGCGGCAGCCCGCCCGTTTTAAAGGGCTGGCCGACTGGCGGCAGGAGATGCCGCGCTGCCGGGTCACCTGCGCGGTAACGGCCAACGTGGCCCGGGTGGGGCAGGGGGCGGTGACCGAATGAACGTGCAAAAACGGAAAAATCCGCCCGCCCTCTTGCAAAACGAGACAAAATCTGCTACAATATCACTCGTAATGAATTACGAGGAGTTGTCAATTATGTCTAAACCTGTTTTGATCGAAACGTCCGCCCGCCACGTCCACGTGAGCCAGGCCGACCTGGAAACCCTGTTTGGCAAAGGCTATGCCCTCACGCCTAAAAAGGATCTGTCCCAGCCGGGCCAGTTTGCCTGTGTGGAACGGGTCACGGTCGTGGGCCCCAAAAAGGAACTGGCCGGCGTGTCTATTCTGGGCCCCGTGCGCAATGAGACCCAGGTAGAGATCTCTCTTACCGACGCCCGTTCCATCGGCGTGACCGCTCTCATCCGCGAATCGGGCGATACCGAAGGCACCTGCGGCTGCAAGCTGATCGGCCCTGCCGGCGAAGTGGAACTGGACCACGGCGTCATCTGCGCCAAGCGCCACATCCACATGACCCCTGCCGACGCGGAAAAATACGGCCTGCAAAACAAGCAGATCGTGTCGGTCAAAGCCGCCGGCACCGGCCGCGAAACCATTTTCGGCGATGTGGTGGTGCGCGTGAGCGAAAAGTTCAGCCTGGCTATGCATATCGATACGGACGAATGCAACGCCGCCGGCATCGGCCCCAACTTCACGGGCGAGATTTTGGATTAGTATTGTGTTGCGGCGGCCTTCCCTTTAGCGGAGGTCGCCGTTTTGTATCACACGGCCGGTGGGCCGCACACGGGAGTAACATATGGTGAAACGGTTGTTTTGTTTTTGCATTGCGCTGGTGTTGTGCGCGGGGCTTGCGGCGCCTGCCGCGGCCGCCGGCGCGCCGTCGGTGACCCTGGTGGCGACCGATTGGCAGGACCGGACCCTTACGGTGCATTGCTATGTGCAAAACCGGGTGGCGGATCAGGAACTCACCTGTCTGGTGCTGGCCCGTTCGGCCGCCGGCAAAACCGGCAGCGTGCTGCAGGCCGCCCAGCTGGCGGCGCCGGCCAACGGGCTGTTCACCTTCACCCTCACCATGCCCCGGCTGGCGGCGGGCTATGAACTGCGGCTGGGGGGCACCGGACTGGAAACCGTTAAAACCGTTTACGGCGAACCGCCGGCCCTGACTTTTATCGCCAACGCGCTGCCCGCCGTGGGGGTGCCGGCCGGCATTTTAACGGAGCAGTTGGCTCCCGCCGGCGCCTGGACCGCTCTGCGGGGCGAGCGGCCCCTGGCGGCGGATGAAGCCCTGCAGCACGGCGACCGGCTTACCGGCGAACGGGGCGCCCTGTGGATCGTCCGGCGGGGCGACGTGAACGGCGACGGCAGCGTGAACGCCATAGACGCGCTGTGGGTGCTGCAATACGCCGTGGGCAAGCGCGCTCTTTCCGGCGCCGCCCGGGCGGCGGCTGACGTGCGGCAAAGCGGGCAGATCAACGCCGTGATCGCGCTGGACCTGCTGAAATACGCCGTGGGAAAGCTTGCTTCCCTGTAAATGGCCCGCCAAAACCGAAAAACCGCAAAAAATCGCAACTTTTTTCAAAAAACGCTTGCATTCCCCGGCGGTTTGTGGTATGATACTTTGGCATTTGAATTTCCGTCGTATTCCTGCGGCGAGAGTAATGTGCAAAAACATTAACAGCGTGGTCCAATGCTTGGCGACCAAGTATGAACACGGTCAACAACAGGAGGATTTTGAATTATGGACGCTTTAAAACAACTGGCGGCAGAACAACTGAAAGAGAATGCTCCCGCTATCGTCATCGGCGACACCGTGCGTGTGCACGTGAACATCAAAGAAGGCGACCGGGAACGCATTCAGGTGTTTGAAGGCACCGTGATCGCCCGCAACGGCAGCGGCATTGCCGAAACCTTCACCGTGCGCCGCGTTTCCTACGGCGTGGGTGTGGAACGTGTTTTCCCCCTGCATTCGCCCAACGTGGTAAAGGTGGAAACCACCCGCAAAGGCCGTGTGCGCCGCAGCAAGCTCTACTATCTGCGGAATCGCGTGGGTAAGGCTGCCAAGGTCAAAGAACAAATCCGCTAACAGTAAGGCGTTCGCCCCTTACGTCTTTGACCCAAAGCGGGGTGCACTGCTTGGTGCGCCCCGCTTTTACCATTTTTTCAGGAAAGAACGGATCACCATGGAAAATCAACAATATAACGGCGTGACCGCCGCGGCCGGCAAGGCCAAAACCGAAGTACTGGACTGGCTGGATACCGTTGTGATTTCAGTGCTGGCAGTAGTGCTGGTGTTCACCTTTGTGTTTCGCATGGTGGGCATTTCCGGCGGCTCCATGCAGCACACGCTGGAAGACGGCGACCGGGTGATCATTATGAGCGCGTTTTATGCGCCCCGGCAGGGTGATATCGTGGTGATATCGCGGGATTATCTTGCCGATGAAAACGGCGAATCGCCCGAACCCATCATCAAGCGCATTATCGCCACAGAGGGCCAAACGGTGTATATCGATTACGCTAACGACCGGGTGCTGGTAGATGGGGTCGCGCTGGAGGAATCCTATGTTTGCACCGAAGACGGCACCGCCACTTCCGGGCGCATTATGGCGCAAAACCCCTATGTGGTCGAACCCGGCAAGGTGTTTGTTATGGGCGACCACCGGCTGGTTTCGCGAGACAGCCGGGCTGCCGACGTGGGCGCCATCGACCAGCGGTACATTCTGGGCCGTGCCGTGCTGCGGGTGTATCCTTTTAATCAAATTGAGGTGCTGACCGATGACTGACGCCGTTTCGGTGCAGTGGTTTCCCGGCCACATGGCCAAAACCCGCCGCCTGATCACCGAAAGTTTGCCTTTGATAGACGGTGTGGTGGAAATTGCCGACGCCCGCATTCCCGTAAGCAGCCGCAACCCGGAACTGAACGCCTGGCTGGGGGACAAGCCCCGCCTGCTGCTGCTCAACAAAGCCGATATCGCCGATGAAGCCGCCAACAAACGCTGGATTCGCTATTTTGCCGCTCAGGGCATTCCCGCCCTGCCGGTAGACTGCAAAACCGGCAAGGGTTTGGGCGGCTTTTCGGCTTTAGTTAACGACCGTTTGGGCCACGTGCTTGAAAAGTATCACCAAAAAGGCATGGTGGGCCGTACCCTGCGGCTGATGGTGGTGGGCATTCCCAACGTGGGCAAGTCTTCCTTTATCAATCGCATGGCCGGCGGCAGCCGGGCCAAAGTGGCCGACCGCCCCGGCGTTACCCGCGGCAACCAGTGGTTCACCGTGGGCAAAGGCATTGAATTGATGGACACCGCCGGCGTGCTGTGGCCGAAGTTTGACGACGCGACCGTGGGCGAACACCTGGCCTTTACCGGCGCGGTGAAGGACGTGGTGACCGACGTGGAACTGCTGGCCGTGCGCCTGCTGGAACTGGTGGGTCTGCGGTACGCCGACCGCTTAAGCGAGCGGTACAAGATCGCCCTGCCGGCCGAAACGGACGGGCCTGCCTTGCTGGAACTCATTGGCCGCAAGCGGGGCATGCTGCTTTCCGGCGGCGTGGTGGATACCGAACGCGCGTCGGTTATGGTGCTGGATGAATACCGGGCGGGCAAATGGGGCCGCATTACCCTGGAACTGCCCGACGATGAGAAAGAGGCGTGACCCATGGTGGGATTGACCTATGAACAACAGCACACCGGGCCGGTGTGCGGGGTAGACGAAGCCGGGCGGGGCCCGCTGGCGGGGCCGGTGTGCGCCGCGGCGGTCATTTTGCCGCCCAACGCCGCCATTCCCGGGCTGGACGATTCCAAAAAACTCACCGAAAAAAAGCGGGAAGCGCTGTATGACGTGATCACCCAAACCGCCGTGGCCTACGGCGTGGCGTTTGCTTCGGTGGAAGAGATCGAAACCCTCAACATTCTACAGGCCACTTTTTTGGCCATGCAGCGGGCGGTGGCCCAACTGGCGCCCGCCCCCGCCTTTATCCTGATCGACGGCAACCGCCTGCCGCCCGACCTGCCGGCTCCTGCCCAAACCATTGTGGGGGGCGACGGTATTTCGGCTTCCATCGCGGCGGCTTCGGTGCTGGCAAAGGTCACCCGGGACCGGCTTATGCGGGAAATGGATCTGCGCTATCCCGGTTACGGCTTTGCCGCCCACAAGGGCTACGGCTCCAAAGCCCATTGCGAAGCCATTCGCCGGCTGGGGCCCTGTCCCATTCATCGGCTCAGTTTTCTGGGCAACATTTTGCCATGATAGACCAATCACGCAAAAACGGCTGGCTGGGTGAGATCGCCGCCGCCCGCTATCTGCGGCAGCAGGGCTACACCATTGCGGGGGCCAACTATCGCACCCGTCAGGGCGAGGTGGATATTATCGCCCGTCGCCGAGATATGCTTGTTTTTTGTGAAGTAAAAGCCCGCTCGCCCCACGGCACCAGCCTGCCGCGGGAAGCGGTGGGCCCGGCCAAACAGCGCCGGGTCATCGCCGCGGCTTTGCATTATATGCGCCGCTGCAACTGGAAAGGGCCGGTGCGCTTTGACGTGATCGAAGTGCTGCTTGGGCCCGACGGCGCGGCCGACGTGCATTGCATCGAAAACGCCTTCACAGCCGACGCGTCTTATCCATTCGGCGTTTAGTTTCCGGGAGGAATGTATTATGCAATATACCAGCACACGCAATCAATCTGTCAGCGTTTCTTCGGCTCAGGCCATCGCCCGGGGCATTGCGGCCGATGGCGGCCTTTTTGTGCCGCAAACCATTCCCGTTTTGGCGGCGGATGAACTGGCGGCCA
>CADBNN010000041.1 GCA_902796075.1 Oscillospiraceae bacterium
CCCCGAAAGGCGCAAGCCTTTTGGGGAAAAGCCGAGGCATCGGAGCGGTGAGACCTGCCGGCCACGGCAGGGCGATGAGCGGAGATCGCCGAGGCGCAGGCTGCGCTTGGGATGACAGATCGAAAACTTTGTCATTTCGACCGAAAAACGACATAACCCCCCGCTTGCACAGGCAAACGGGGGGTGTAACCAGTATGTATGCGATTATTCTTCGGCTTTGGCTTTGGCTTCTTCAATCACCTTTTGCACCACGGGTTGCGGGGCTTCCTCATACCGTTCAAAGGTGAGGGTGAAGCTGCCGCGGCCCTGGGTGACCGAGCGCAGCACGGTGGAAAAGTCGCTCATTTCGGCCATGGGCACTTCGGCTTCAATGCTTTGCATATGATCCTCGGCGGGATTCATGCCCAGCACGCGGCCGCGCCGTTTGGTCACGTCGCCCATAATGTCGCCCATGTTGTCGCCGGGCACAATGACCTTGAGGGAGCCGATGGGTTCCAGAATAGTGGGGTTGGCAGCGGCAATACCGTTACGGAAGGCGATGGCGGCCGCCGTTTTGAAGGACATTTCGGAAGAGTCTACCGGGTGATAAGACCCGTCGTACAGCGTGGCTTTAACACCCACCACGGGATAGCCCGCCAGCACGCCCTTTTGCATGCAGTCCCGCAGGCCTTTTTCTACCGCCGGGAAGAAGTTGCGGGGCACCGAGCCGCCGAACACTTCTTCGGCAAACACCAGTTCCTCACTGTCGCAGGGCTCAAAGCGGATCCACACGTCGCCGAACTGGCCGTGGCCGCCCGACTGTTTCTTATGCCGGCCCTGTACTTCCACCTTTTTGCGGATGGTTTCACGATAGGCCACGGTGGGCGCGGACAGTTCCACGTCTACCCCGAATTTGGATTTGAGCTTGGACACCACCACGTCCAGATGCTGTTCGCCCAGACCGGACACGATCTGTTCGTGGGTTTCGGCATTGGCGTATTGGGAAATGGTGGGATCTTCTTCGATCAGCCGGTTCAGACCGTTTACGATCTTATCTTCATCGCCCCGGTTTTTGGGCTTGATGCACATGGAATAGCAAGGCGCCGGGAATTCCAGTTTACGGGCCACGATCACGTTGCCGGGCGCGCACAGAGTGTCGCCGGTGACCACGCTGCCCAGCTTGGCCACAGCGCCGATATCGCCGGCGCACAAAGAGGGCGTTTCTTCAAACTTGCCGCCGCGGATGATGAACACTTTGCTGATGCGTTCGGTGTCGCCGGTGCGGGCGTTCACCACTTGGGAATCGGCCTTGATGGTGCCGGAGATGACTTTGAAGAAGGACCGTTTGCCCACCTGCGGGTCGGCAATGGTTTTGAACACGATGGCTACCAGCGGGCCGTTGGCGTCGGCCTTCAGTTCCACCGTTTCGTCCCCTTTGGTGCCGGGTTCGTTGCCCCGTTCGGAAGCGGCGGGCGCATAGGCGGTGAGGCCGTTGAGCAGTTGGTCCACCCCTTCCAGCGTGGTGCCGGAACCGCAGTAAACGGGGGCCAGTTCGCTGGATTTGATGGCGGCGGAAATGCCGGTGATAAGCTCTTCATGGGTGAAGGGCTCGCCGTCAAAGAATTTTTCCATCAGCGCGTCGTCGGTGGTGGCCACCGCTTCGTTGAGCTGATCCACATATTGGCTGTAGGCCGAAAGATCGGCGTCGGCTTCGGTGGCTTTGCCGTTTTGGTAGGTCACCTTTTTGCCGGTGAGCAGGTTCACGTAAGCCTGCACCTTGTGGTTTTCCACAATGGGGATGACCACCGGGCACACGTGGGTGCCGAAAGCGTCCGACAGGGTGGAAAGCGTGTTTTCAAAGTTGGCGTTTTCGGAATCCATTTCGGTCACAAAGAAGAACTTGGCGGCCTTTTGCTGGTCGGCGGCTTTGTAGGCTTTTTCGTCGCCCACGGCGCAGCCCGATTTGCCCGAAACCACGATCACGCTGGTGCCGGCGGCGCGCATGCCTTCACTTAAACCGCCCGCAAAGTCGAACAGACCCGGGGTGTCGATCAGGTTGATCTTGAACCCTTCCCATTCCACCGGCGCAACCGCGGTGGAAAGCGAAAACTGGCGTTTCTTTTCTTCGGGGTCAAAGTCCATCACCGTGGTGCCGGCCATGGTGCTGCCCAGGCGATCGGTGGCGCCGCTCAGGTACAGCATGGCTTCCGCCAGCGTCGTTTTGCCGTTGCCGCCGTGCCCGGCCAGAGCAACGTTTTTGATTTTAGAAGTAGGATACTGTTTCAATGATGATACACCCTTTCATGCCTGTCGGCTCTATTTGCAAAAAACGTTTGGGCAAACTTGCGCCATAACGTGGATATTGTATCATATCCGCAGGTAATATGCAAGGGATTTTTGGCCAACATGACCACAAATCTACACCGATAACAAAAAAACTTATGAGGATTCGTGCAAACCGACGAAAAACACGGCCGCCAAACGCCGCGGCAGCGGGAAAATGGTTTTTTTTGAAAAAGTTGTGAATTTATCCTTGATTTTTACCGCCCCATCGTGTATAATACACGGGCATGGACGTTTAGCTCAGCTGGTAGAGCACTTGCTTGACGTGCAGGGGGTCAGCGGTTCAAGTCCGTTAACGTCCACCAAAACAAAAGCCACCCACCGGGTGGCTTTTTGTTTTGGGTTAACGGACTTGAAACGAGCTCCAAACGCCGCGAAGCGGGGTTTGGGAGCAACAGCCCGGGGGGCTGTTGCGTCAGCGAGAGGAAAGTCCGTGCGCGCCGCTACTAAGGCGCGCATTCAGCTTGGTATAAGCGTAAATGAGGGCACAGTACCCACCGGGTGGCTTTTTGTTTTGGTTAACGGACTTGAAACGAGCTCCAAACCCCGCGCAGCGGGGTTTGGGAGCAACAGCCCGGGGGGCTGTTGCGTCAGCGAGAGGAAAGTCCGTGCGCGCCGCTACTAAGGCG
>CADBNN010000042.1 GCA_902796075.1 Oscillospiraceae bacterium
CAGTTTTGCGAAGTTCCCCGTTCTTTTTATAAACTAAGAACAGCCCGTCCTTTGCCCTTTCAAAAAAAGCACTTCTACTATCTTCATCAGTTGTATAGTAACTATTTTCGGTATATGAAAGTTGAAATCTCTTCAAATTGAGTGCTAAATCAGCAAACATCCATTTTTTAAACATAGGAACACCGTTTTTTTCCATGATTAGTGACATACCGCCACCATTATGTTCTGCGTACTCATCAAATGATTGATTTTCTTTTGTTGTATACACTTTTTTCCAATCCATACAACCTTTGTTATCCAGAGTACGAAAATAGTTGTTTACCTTGTCACAATTTTTATATATCGAGCAATGCCCCAACCATTGCACTCGCTCATATTTTTCTAATAAATCATCGGTGAAAAAGTTTCTGATATTGCCCCATACCAAATCAATATCACAATGTCCCCAAAAATCATAATCTTTAAGCCATTTTGCAAAAACTAATCCGTATGTAGGTCTATAATCACAAAGTTTATAGGGAGTATCCAAACTATTTTCAAAATCAAATAAATTTGAAATTTGTTTTTTTAATTTGTCAAATGTAGTATATTCAACTTTTACATTATCAGGATAATTATATGTGGTTTTATCGTCTGTAAAAACAATAAAATCAATAGTTGGATTTTGTTGGCAAGAATTTAGCCAAGCAGGAAACATAGCAGGAAGTTTGCCAAAATAAGGGATAACAAAAGCTATTCTTTTCATACACTCACCTTATAGTAAAATATTAGTACAATAATATTATATAAGGAGAATGTTAGTATGTCAAGTATATTATAGTAAAATCATAGTATAATATCAAAAAAAGAGGTTGATATTACTATGAACAGAATTAGAGATTTACGAGAGGATAGAGATTTGCGACAAATTGATGTTGCAAAAGCCACGAATATTGACCAAAAAACATTATCAAATTATGAAACAGGAAAAACAAATCCTGATAGTTATTCTTTGATAAAACTCGCAGATTTTTTTGGTGTTAGTATAGACTATTTGCTTGGTAGAGTTGATCGAAATTATTATAGTGAATATGATATTATAAATGAGATAAATGAAATTCAAAATAGACTTAATAGTATAAAAACCTATATAATAAGAAAGAGCGACTGAAAAGTCGCTCTTTTTCTATACTATTTAAATGAATTTACGAAATAACATCAACCTGTGCGCCAGACGGAGAAACAACGGAAACTCTGCGAATGTCTGCACCGACTGCCGTGAGCTTTTCCACAATATCCTCATAGCCACGCTCGATAAAGTGAATATTATCAATCTCGGTTGTGCCTTGTGCCATAAGTGCCGCAATGACAACTGCCGCACCTGCACGCAAGTCACAAGCCTTAACGGGAGCACCTTGCAACGGATGAACGCCCTCGATATAAGCAGTTCTGCCGTCCACAGTAATTCTCGCTTTCATGTGATTCAACTGCTCGACATAGCGGAAACGGTTGTCCCAAACAGACTCACGAACGGTTGACGAACCCTCTGCACCTGCAAGAAGTGCCGTCATCTGCGGTTGCATATCGGTCGGGAATCCCGGATGAGGCATAGTTTTAACATGGCAACCACGAAGTGGTTTGTTGCGTTGAACACGAACAGAGTCGTCATATTCAATAACAGTCGCACCTGCCTCTTCGAGTTTTGCGCTGATAGATTCAAGGTGCTTTGGAATAACATTTTTGATAAGCACATCGCCACCTGTTGCAGCAGCGGCAACCATATATGTTCCTGCCTCGATTTGGTCGGGAATAATCGAATAAGTTGTGCCGTTGAGTTTCTGCACACCGTGAATTTTAATTGTATCGGTACCTGCGCCACGAATATCTGCACCCATTGAGTTCAAAAAGTTCGCAACGTCAACGATGTGAGGCTCACGAGCCGCATTTTCAATGATAGTAAGACCACTCGCCTTAACAGCGGCAAGAATTATGTTGATAGTCGCACCAACCGAAACAACATCGAGATAAATCGGCGCACCAACGAGAAAATCTGCTTCGAGTTCAACCATACCATTGCGAATATTGTGCTTCGCACCGAGCGACTCAAAACCTTTCAAGTGCATATCAATCGGACGCACACCAAAGTCGCAACCGCCCGACGGAGCGATATTTGCACGTTTAAATCTGCCAAGCATCGCACCCATAAAATAACTTGACGCACGAGTTGACTTGGTCATTGTATATGGAACTGTAAAGGTGGTAATTCCCGTTGAATCAATTTCGACAGTAGTTTTGTTAATGTATTTGATGTTCGCACCAAGTTGATACAAAACTTTGATTATTGCCGAAACATCGGAAATATTAGGAAGATTTTCAATTCTGCAAGTGCCATCGCAAAGAATGGACGCAGCGAGAATAGCAACTGCGGCGTTTTTCGCACCGCTTACGGTAATCTCACCGTGTAGCTCCTTCCCACCTGTAATGATAAACTTATCCAAAAAATTCACGCCCCTGTAATATAATAACGTGTATTCGATAAACGAAATTAAGGTATGCCGAATAAAGACGGCAAAACCATCCTTGGTTATTATACCACATAAGTCTGAAAAAATCTACTATATATTGAACTTTTTTGATTTTTTGAAAATAAAAGAAAAAAGCCCCATTTGGGGCTTTTCATTATGAATTTCAGACGAGTTATTCGCTCATATACAACTCTCGATATTCGGGGCAAGTTTCCATCATCTGCTCGTGACTTCCCTGAGCAAGTACACGACCGTCGGAAAAATAGAAAATACGATCGCAAACTTTGATTGTGGAAAGTCGGTGTGCAACAATAATAACAGTTTTCTTGTGCTTAACACGATTGATAGTTTCTTGAATATGAGCCTGAGTTACATTATCCAATGCCGAAGTCGCTTCGTCGAGCAAAATAATGCGATTATTTTTCAGCATACCACGAGCGAGTGCCAAACGCTGACGCTAACCACCCGACAACATAGTACCGCCTTCTCCCACAATGGTATCATAGCCTTGCGGGAAATTCAAAATCTCATCGTGAATACAAGCATCACGGCACAAAGATACCATTTCTTCGTCGGTAAGGTCTGGCTTGATAAGACGCAGATTTTCCTTTATGCTCATATTAAAAACATACGGACTCTGACTGACTACGGAAATGTTTCCACGAATAGTGTCTTTGTCCAACTCGCTAATATCCACACCGTCAAACAAAACGGCACCGGAATTTGGAGTGTAAAGTTTGGAAATCAAGTTGAGTGCAGTCGTCTTGCCACAACCACTTTTTCCGACAAATGCAACAGTTTCCCCTGCGTGGATTTTCAAATTCAAGCCTTTAAGCACCTGTGTCGGTTTCTGACCGATTTCGCTCGGTGCGTATGCAAAGTCAACGTCACGAAACTCGACTTCGCCCGAGAAATTATCCAAACGCTTTTCGCCAAATTCTTCTCTTGTGAATTCACGGTCGTTGACAAGTTGGTAAACACGTTCGCTTGAAAGTCCTATACTTTTGATGTAGTTCAGGAAATCTCCGATAAATACGGAAACACCAACAAGATTTAGCGAGTAATTGAACAAAACAACAGCGTCCGTTGTTTCAATACTGCCGAAACTTAGATATAAAGCAATAACAAGATAAAAGCAAACTTCCAAAATATTGCTTATTTGGTTGGAAAGAATGGTGTAGTTTTGCGAGGTGTTCCAAAGATGCAAGTGCTTTTGGTTGGTTTCTTTGATGATGTTTTCCAACTTATCAATAAAATGTTTTTCGCTGTTCAAAAGTTTGATGTCTTTGTTGCCGTGCACCATCTCACCGACAATATCAGAATAGCGATCGTTTTTAGTTCGATAAGCACGTTCGTTTTTGTTTTGAGTCTTACTTTTTTAGACTGAATTAAAATCAGCGCAATAACACTGATGAGTTTAATTGTGAACGCACCTGGGCTAATTAGAAAAATAGCGGCAAGTACACCGACATAGTTGATGAAAGTGAATGACTGATTGACAAGCGATTCAACACCGCAAGCAAGAGCGACAGTATCGTTTGTCATTCTTTGGATAATCATACCCGTTCCGTGCTTTTCAATCGTGTTAACTTCCATACTCATTATGGAAGTCGAAAGTTCCATTTCGATTGATTGACGGAATTTTTTCGGCAAGTTCAAACATTCGTCTGTCGGCAAACGGAGTGCGAATTTGCAAGCCGTGAGCGGCAGATGAGCGACTGAGAGCGAACATAATATTTGCTTCAAGGTAGAGCTTGACATCAATCGCAAGTATGCGAGAAAGGTGTTCGCAGTTTTTTGTTTCGCTATAAATGTCACGCACGAGAGAATCGCAAGAAAATTCGGGCATTTTTTCGAGCAAAAGGTCTTCCGCCAACTCCTGTTCCATAACGCCCGAACAACCGAAATGTAACGGGCCATCGTCCCAAGCGAGTTCGTCCGCACGTTTATAGAGCCAATATCCTGCAAAAAATTCGTCTGCACCTTCTCCCGAAAAGCACATTGACGCTCTCTTAGAAACGTCTTCGCACCCAAGATAGAAAACGACAGAAGACAAATCTGCCGATGGCAGACCGAGTGCCGACACGACTTTTGGGATTGTGCTGAAATACAAATCCGAATTAACAATGCGTTTTCGGAAATTTCGACCGAGATTTTCGGCAGTTATCTGCGCAAGTTGGCTTTCGTCCGAGTCGCTGTTGTCATAGCCGATGCTACACGCAGTTTGAATGTCGGACAAAGCAAGTAGATACGAAGAATCCACGCCACCCGAAAGAAAACTCTCTGCTCCATTAAATTTAGGGTCACTTTGGTCTTCTGCGAGAATTTTGAGTGCAGTGTTCTCAATTTCTTCAATCCACTCATCTTCCGAACGAGAAAAATCGGGCTCGTAATTCAGGTAATAGTACTTTTGAAGTGAAATATCGCCATTTTTGTACACAAGCCAATGTCCCGCAGGCAGTTTTTCGATGCCGTCAAACAGAGTGCTGTTCCCTGCAAGATAGCCGAACATCAAATATTTACGAAGTGCGTGTTTGTTCAGCGACTTTTTATAGTCGGGGTGCTTTGCAATTTTGCGAACATCCTCGCTGAAAAGCAGTTTGCCGTTCGGTGTCAGATGATAAAATAATGTGGAAATGCCGAGTTGGTCACGGGCGCAGTATATCGTGTCGGTTGACAAATCACGAATTACAAAGGAAAATGCGCCATAAAGATGTGAGCATAAATCTTGTCCCCACTTCTCAAAACCTTTGATTATAACTTCTTTTTCAAGTGTATCGTGTTCGATTGACTCGGATAGTCCCAACTCAACCGAAAGAGCGTTCAAGTCCCGAATAATACAAATAAAAAATCCCAAACCGAGTTTAACAACTCAATTTGAGATTTTTGGTCCGAGTGACGGGACTTGCTCGACGGCTATCGCCGCCGACACGCCCACGCCTAAAAACAGTCCACAGGACTGTTTTCTTAACGGCTGTTCAAGTCCCGAATACTGCAAAAAAAATCCCAAACCAAGTCTAACAACTCGATTTGAGATTTTTGGTCCGAGTGACGGGACTTGAACCCACGGCCTCTTGACCCCCAGTCAAGCGCGCTACCAACTGCGCCACACCCGGATATAACCCGCTTTTTTGCGGTCAGTGAACATAATATAGCACAGTTGAATTGAAAAATCAAGACCCAATTCCAAAAAAATCACATTTTTTTAGAAGCCAATCTTTTTTGAATACGAATATCCTTTCCGCAGAAACGGAGGGTCGTGTAGCAGCCCAAAATACGAGAGGCTAAACGCTCGCCGTAACGGGCTTCCAGCTCCTTCGGCGTCAGGTTGGAATTGATCACGGTGGGACGATGAGCCAGCAGGCGATTGTCGATCACATGATACAGTTCCGACTGGGCGACCTGGGATAAAAACTCGGTTCCCAAATCGTCCAGGATCAGCAGTTCCGCATTAAGATACAGATCCTGCGCGTGCAGATCCGCCTGCCCGAAATGTTCGTGTTCCAGCTCGGTTATCATGGTTTGGGCCGAAGCGTATATCACTTCATATCCGGCCGCTACGATCTGCCGGGCCATGGCAAAAGTCAGGTGTGTTTTGCCAAGCCCTGTTTCACCCAAAATATATAAACTGGGCGCGTCGGGGGAGAAGTTTTCGGCATACCGGCGGCAGAACGATAAATTTTCAGCCATTTTGGCTCTGTCTTCCGGTTTTGCGTAATAGTCCAGCGAAAAGGCATCAAACGTAAAATCCTGAATGGGCAGATCCCGGCATAATTGCCGCAGCATGCGTTCGTGGGCCGCGTTATGCACGCAGGCGCACAATTTACCGTCCACATAGCCCGTATCATGGCAGCGCGGGCAATCGTAGGCGGGTGAAAACTGTGATTCAGCTATGCCGGCGGCTTGCAAATAATCTGCCCGGTGAGCGGCCAGCGCGTCATATTCCTGCCGCAGCGGTTCGTCATCCGGCTGCACGCCGCGCTTGAGCATCAGGGATATCATATCCTTTTCCATTTGGGAAAGCTGCGGGTGACGGGCCAGTGTTTCGGCGCGAAACGTCGCCGCTTGCTCTTCGGCCAAATGCCGGTGATCCCGTATGCGCTGCAACGCTTGTTGGTAACATTCCGATTTGTTTACCATATACTCTCCTAATTGTTCAATATGAATTCTTCAATTTCGTCAATATCATACGACTTGTTTTCCCGTTGTGAAGCAACTTTTACGCCGCTCTTTTTCGTCTTTGCGCCGGCGGCCTGCGCGTCTTGCGGTTTGGTAAATCCGCTGTTGTGCCAAGCAGTCAACACTTTGTTGATATAGGTCATGCTCACCTTGCCGGTGTGGTTTACACATTCGTCATAAGCCGCCTTCAGCATAGCGTCGGAAAACGTCCAATCCCGCAGCCAGCGTTGGCAATAAATTTCTTCTTGTTTCGACGGCTTGCGCCGCTCAAGACCGAATACATGACACACCCGGTTCCAATCGTTGTGCACGCGCTCCTGATCGATCAAATACTGTTCGGCTTTTTCCACCGTGTTCACTTCGTTTTTGGCCCATTGCAGGGCGGTCGATTCAATAAACCGCATATTGCATTTGTCCAGCGAAGCGGCATATTCTATGATCATCATGATCACGGCGGGGGAAAGGTCGCAGGTGTCGGCAATCCAAATCAAGGTGGCACTTTCGTTGAAAGAAAGCGTGCGGTTCAGCTTGCTTTGCGCCTGCTGCAGCAACCAGGCAAGCTCCGGCGATTCGCTGCCCCGGCGCGCCACGTCGGCCCGGGTCGGCTTTTGGCGGGCAGGCGCCGTCTGCGGTGGAGCGACCACAGCCGCTCGCTCTGCTTTCACTGCTGGTTTTGCCGTTTCAGCCGGGTCGTCGGTTATCACAATTTGATTGTGCAGCCAATATTGCAAGGCGTCGCTAACGTCGGTCGGGTCGGCACCCAGATCGGCTCCGATCATCGCGGGGTCTTCGCACACACCGTCGTGAGCATATATCCACAACAACACTTTCAGCTGCAATGCGCCGGCCAGTTTCAGGTGCTTTTCTACCACCTGCCGGGGGAGAACAAACACGTTATGGTAAGATTGAGGGTTTACTTGATATCGCACAAAAGTCCTCCTTCCGGCGCAAACAACGGCGCCAAATATCTTCTTAGTTTTTATTATATCAGCGGCCGCGGGCGTTGTCAATGTGCAATCATCCGCTATTGTAAAACAAACCCTGATTTGTCGCAAAACAAATCAGGGCACTTATGGCGCGCTTACAGGGACTCGAACCCCGGACCCTCTGCTTAGAAGGCAGATGCTCTATCCACCTGAGCTACAAGCGCATCTGTTAACAGAATATAGCACATTCCCCGCAAAAAGTCAAGTCTGTCAGCCGTGAAAAACCCGCTAAACTGCTGAAAAAAATAATGGACATACGTTTATCTTAGTGCTATAATACTTCTGTTATATTACTATCAGAAAGGGTGCGAATCGTTTGGCCCGAAAAAAATGGGTTTTTCAACCAACCGATAAAGCGCTTGCAAAAGAACTGGCCGGTGAATGCGGCGTTGATCCCATGACCGCCTTGCTGTTAGCGGGACGCGGCATGTGTGATCCGTTTGAAATAGAATCTTTCCTCAATGGCGATCAGCCTATGGCCGATCCTTATGAACTGCCGGATATGCAGGCGGCGGTAGAACGCATCCGCCTGGCAATGGACCGGGGCGAACGCATTGCCGTTTGCGGCGATTATGACGCCGACGGTGTTACGGCAAGCGCTGTGTTGTTTACGTATTTGCGCACCGCCGGCTGCGACGTGGTCTGCTATATCCCAGAACGGTTAGAAGAAGGCTACGGCCTGCACCGCGCCACGATCGACGCGTTGCACCAAATGGGCGTAACGCTTATCGTCACGGTCGATAACGGCATCGGCGCTTCCGAAGAAGTGACTTACGCCGCTCCGCTTCAAATGGACGTGGTGGTCACCGACCATCACCAGCCCGGCCCCGTATTGCCTTCGGCTGTTGCTGTGGTCGATTCTTACGTAGGCATGCCGGAAGACTGTTTTGCCGATTATGCCGGCGTGGGGGTCGCGTTCAAACTGGTGTGCGCGCTGGAAAATTGCCCTTGCGAGGCATTGATACCCCAATATGGCGAACTTGTGCTCATCGGCACAGTAGCGGACGTGGTGCCCCTGCAAGGAGAAAACCGTTTGCTGGTGCAGCAAGGCTTGCAATGCCTGGCGGCCAGCCGCCGCGTCGGTTTACAAAAACTTATGGAATTGGCGCGTATCGATCCCGCGTCGCTTACGGCGGAGCAGGTGGCATTTACCATCGCGCCGCGCCTGAATGCCGCCGGCCGCATGGGCAAAAGCATGCGTGCATTCGATTTGCTTACCACGGAAGATCCAACTGTTGCCGCCCAACTGGCCGAAGAAATTTGCCGCGAAAACACCCGTCGGCAGGAAGTCGAATCAGCTGTTTCGCAAGCTTGTCAGGCCGCTTATATGCAAAGCAAAGCCTGCCGGCACGACCGGGTTATCGTGGTGGCGGGGGACGACTGGCACCATGGCGTGCTGGGCATTGTGGCGGCAAGGTTATGCAACCAGTTTGGCAAGCCTGCCGTTGTGCTTTGCAAAAACGGCGCCGTTGCAAAAGGGTCCGCCCGCAGTTTAGACGGCTTCAATATTTTCGAGGCTATCACCGCCTGCTCTCATTTGTTGCTGCAATGCGGCGGTCATACGTTGGCAGCCGGCCTCACGCTGCAAACGGACCGGATAGACGCTTTTCGTGAAGCTATCAATGATTATGCAGCCCGGCGCGGACCCCGCCCGCTGCCGCAGCTTGTCATTGACTGTAAACTCAATCCCGCCGGCGTTAACGATCACACCGCCTATGCCGTGCAGTCGCTGGCGCCGTTTGGCAGCGCCAATCCCGTGCCCAAATTTGCGCTTATGAACATGCGTATCACCGCGCTCACGCCGGTGGGAAACGGCCACAGTTTGCGTGTTTCGCTTGCGCGAGACGGCGTTCCCGTTACCTGTATGGCCTTTGGCACCAGCCTGCAAAAATTTGCGTTTGCACCGGGCGACGCGGTAGACGTGGCCATCGTTTTCCGCCACGGTACCTATAAGGGCAATCCCACTGTTACGGCTGTTGTGCAAGACGTGCGGCCTGCCGGCCTGCCGGACGATTTTTGGGATGATATGCTGTTGTTTGAACAGTTTGGCGGTGATCTGCCCCTCACCGCCGCGCAGCGCCGGCACATTTGTCCCGGCAGGGAAGAACTGGCCGCCGTGTTTCGGTATTTACGGAAAACGCCTGAATTGGCGCTGCCGCCCGATATTCTTGCCATGCGCCTGCCGGCGCCGCTCAATGCGGGCCAGCTGTTTGTGGCTCTGTGCGTTTTTGAAGAATTCGGCTGCGTGCGCTGGTCGTTCGACGGCGAACTGCTTCATCTGTCCTTCACGGCGCCGGAACATAAATTCGATTTAGCCGATTCATCTGTTTTATATAAACTTCAACACGACCCGGTGATGTAACATGACACAATTCAAATCCAAAAGAGACGCGTTTTTGCAGGCCATCTCGCAAAACCCGTCCTATAACGTCCCGCTGCTTCAAAAGGCGTTGGACTATGCTTCCGCGTGCCATCAAGGGCAATTCCGCCGGTCGGGTGAACCGTATATCGAACATCCTATCAATGTAGCTCTCATTCTCATTGAACTGGGCATGGATACCGAATCGCTTGCCGCCGCCTTGCTGCACGACGTGGTGGAAGATACCGAAGCCACCCATGAAACGGTGCAAAAAATGTTTGGTAAAGAAATTGCCCAACTGGTGGAAGGCGTTACAAAACTCGGCAAGATCCCGTATTATTCCCGGGAAGAACAGCAAGCCGAAAACTTGCGCAAAATGCTGCTTGCCATGGCGCAGGACGTGCGGGTCATCATTATCAAGCTGGCCGACCGTTTGCATAATATGCGCACCATCGACAGCTTGCGTGAGCAAAAGCGGCGAGATATTGCGCTGGAAACCATTGAAGTGTACGCCCCCATTGCGCACCGACTCGGTATTCGCGCCGTAAAAGAAGAATTGGAAGATCTGTGCATTCAGCAGTTAGACCCCATCGGCTACGGCGAGGTGCTTACCGCCCTTACCCTGCGGGAAAAAGACCGCAAAGAGTTTTTGGAATCCATTCAAAACAAAATCACCGAAAAACTGCGGGAAGTGTTTGATAAGGACGTATACATCGAAGGCCGCATCAAATCCATTCACGGCATTTATCGCAAAATGTTCATGCAGGGCAAGAGCTTTGATGAGATCTACGATATTTACGCGGTGCGCGTTATTGTAGACACGGTGAACGAATGTTATAACGTGCTGGGCGTGGTGCACGATATGTTTTTGCCCATACCCGGGCGCTTCAAAGATTACATTTCCACCCCCAAGCAAAACCAGTATCAATCGCTGCATACCACCGTAATCGACCGGGAGGGCATTCCTTTTGAAGTGCAGATCCGCACCTGGGATATGCATCATACGGCGGAATACGGCATTGCCGCCCACTGGAAATATAAAGTGGGCGTTGCCGGTAAAAACAGTAATATGGACGACAGCCTGGCCTGGATCCGCCATTTGCTGGACGCCCAGCGGGAATCGTCAGAAGCCACTGAACTCATCAGCGGTATTAAAAACGACTTAACGCTGGATGAAGTGTTTGTCGTCACGCCAAAAGGCGACGTGCTCAACCTGCCGGCCGGCTCCACCGTTATCGACTTTGCCTACGCCATCCATTCGGCGGTTGGCAACCGCATGGTAGGCGCCAAGGTGGACGGGCGCATCGTGCCGCTGGATTACGTGGTGAAAAACGGCGAAATTATTGAGATCCTCACCACCAATCAAGAAGGCCACGGCCCCGCGCGTGACTGGCTCAATATCGCCAAAACCAGCGAAGCCCGCTCCAAGATCCGCGCCTGGTTTAAAAAGGAACGGCGTGACGAAAACATTTCCGAAGGCAAATTGATGCTGGAACGTGAGATCCGCTCCAACATCATCGGTCTTACGGACGAACAGCGGCAGGAGATATACGAACACTTTGCCTCTGTTTATCATTGCAACAGCATCGAAGACTTTTTTGCTACCGTGGGCTTTGGCGGTATTTTAATGACCCGCCTGATGCCGCGTGTGCGTGAATATTACAATACCCACTTCAAAAATAATGAAACCGACGCCAACAAACCTGTTATCACGCCCGCCGTTCGGCCGCGCAAAGCTTTCGACGGTGTGGAAGTAGAAGGGCTGGACAATTGCCTTATCCACTTTTCCAACTGCTGCGGTCCGCTGCCGGGCGATGAGATCATCGGCTTTGTTACACGGGGCCACGGCGTTTCCATCCACAAACGCGACTGCACCAATGTGCCGAAGGATATTGCGTCCTGCGAACAGCCGGAACGGTGGGTGCGGGCCCGCTGGACCTCCGCCGCCGGTCGCAGTTTTAAGGCGACTCTTTACGTTGTGGGGATCGACCGTCCCTCCATTGTGGCCGATATTTCGCTGGCGCTTGCAGGCATGCGGGTGCCCATGCATACCTTAAACGCCAAAACCACCAAGGACGGTAACTGCCACATTACCTTCACCGTCAGCGCCGAAGGCACCGAGCACCTGAACAGTATTATTGAACGCATCATGCGCATAAACAACGTGTTAACAGTAGAAAGAACGGGGAATTAGCCTATGAAAGCCGTTGTGCAGCGGGTCTTGTCCGCATCGGTCACCGTAAACGGCGCCGTGTGCGGCGCTATCGGGCCCGGTCTTATGATCCTGCTCGGCGTGGAAGAAAAGGACGTGCCTTCCGACGCCGCGCTGATGGCGGAAAAAGTGGCGAATTTGCGCATTTTTTGCGATGAAAACGACAAAATGAACCGTTCGCTGTTAGACGTTGCCGGTGGGGCGCTGGTGGTTTCCAATTTCACCTTGTGCGCCGATACCCATCATGGCCGCCGCCCTTCGTTTATGCAAGCCAAACAGCCCGATTTGGCAAACGAATACTATGAACGATTCAAGCAATGCCTTGCCGGGCTTGGCGTGTCTCCTGTGGCCAGCGGCGTTTTCGGCGCCGATATGCAGGTGGCGCTGGTAAACGACGGCCCGGTCACCATCATTCTCAATACCGACGATTGGAAGCGAAAACCATGATCGTGCAAACACTTCACACCAGTGAAATGGATAATAATACCTATTGGCTCACCGACCCGTCCACCGGGCTGTGCGCGGTGATCGACCCGGGATTTCCTTCGGCTGAACTCACCCGTCTGGCCGATGAAGCAGGGAAGAAGCTGCAATACATTCTGCTTACCCACCGGCATTTCGACCACGTTGGTGCAGCGGCGTTTTATAAACAGCGCACCGGCGCCAAGGTTTGCATTCACGCCAAGGACGCTTGCGGCCTGTCCAGCGGTTTCTTTTCGCTGGCAGGGGCCAATGTGCCCTCCCATCCGCTCACGCCCGATTACACCATTTCCGAAGGCGATCGCATCCGGGTGGGGGAATCGATCGTGACCGTTCTGGAAACGCCCGGCCACACCGTGGGCAGCGTAACGTTTTGGTGTGATGGCGATCTGTTCACGGGCGATACCTTGTTCCGTTTGGGCGCCGGCCGCACCGACTTGCCCACCGGCCATTACGAACAGTTGCTGGCTTCGCTTAAGCGCCTGGCCGAATTGCGGGGCGACTACCGTGTGCTGCCCGGCCACGGCAAACCTTCTACGTTAGACGTGGAACGGGCTATGAACCCGTTTTTGAGCGAGGCTTGCCGCTCATGAAACTGTTTTTGAACCGACCCGCGTTCTTTTATGAAATGGAAAATCTCTGCCGGCTGTTTTTGCCGCACGAATCCTTTTCGCATGAAGAAACGCCCTTTACCGAATCGGTCGCCGGCGATTATGCCGTTTGTGATTTTGCCCCCGATATGCGCCGCTTGTTTTGCGGCGTGCGTCTGGCGGATCAGACGGTTTCCCAAACGGCCGACCTGCCGCCCGCATTGCCCGAACGGGAACTGGAAATCGAAATGGCCCGGGGGCTGTACCGGCTGTTGAGCAAACTGTGCGGTTTTTCGCCCCCGTGGGGCGTGCTGACGGGCGTGAGGCCCGCCAAACTGTATTCTTCGCTGCTGCACGAAACGGGATCTGCCGCCGGCGCGCAGGCCTATATGCAGCAACGGCTTTATGTTCAACCCGAAAAAATCGCCTTGTGCGGCCATGTGATGGCGGCGGAAGAAAAAGCCGCCGCTTTCGATGCGCCCAATGCGTTCAGTTTATACGTTTCCATTCCGTTTTGCCCCACCCGGTGCAGTTATTGTTCCTTCGTTTCCCATTCGGTGGAAAAAACGGCCAAAATGGTGCCGGAATACGTTTCGCTGCTGTGCGATGAACTGGCCGCTGTTGGGCAATGGGCCGACCGGCTTGGCCTTTCGCTTAAAACCGTTTATTTCGGCGGCGGCACGCCAACCCAGTTAACGCCGCAGCAATCTGATGCGGTCTTGCAATCGGTCAAGCGGAATTTTGATCTGTCACATTTGCTGGAATACACGGTGGAAGCCGGCCGGCCGGATACGGTAACGGCCGAAAAATTGGCGGTGCTCAAACAGCACGGCGTCACGCGCATCAGCATCAACCCCCAAACCATGCACGATTCGGTGTTAGCCGCCATCGGTCGCCGTCACACGGTGCAGCAGGTCGTCAACGCTTTTTCTCTGGCTCGCTCCATGGGCTTTAACAATATCAACATGGACCTGATAGCCGGTTTACCGACCGATACCCCCGCCGGTTTTGCCCAAACGCTGGACCAAATTTTGGCTATGGGGCCGGAAAACGTGACCGTGCACACCCTGGCCGTTAAACGGGCTGCCCGCTTGGCCGGCACTACCGGTGCGCGAGACTACCGCTTTGCGGCCCAAACGGTGAGCGACATGCTTCACACGGCGGCCGAGCGTCTCACATCTGCCGGCTTTGCGCCCTATTATTTATATCGCCAAAGCAAAATGTTCGGCAATTTTGAAAACGTAGGCTGGACGTTGCCTGGCCGCGAATGCTACTATAATTTATACATGATGAACGAAATGCACACCGTTCTGGCGGCCGGCGCCGGCGCCGTAACCCGCTTAAAAGAGCCGGGCGGCCCCCAGATCTCCCGCATTTTTAATTACAAGTACCCATATGAATACTGCGAACGCTTTGCAACCGTATTACAGCGCAAGCAGGGAATAGGTGAATTTTATGAACAATACCCCATCCATCCCTCACTTTCAACTGGCTGATCTTTGTTACAAAATGGAACGGGACCCGGCCGGTTTTGTGATGGAATGCCATAACCGTTACCACGCGCAGATCCGCCAAACCGCCGCGGCCATCGCCGCCGACCCCAACCACAAGATCATCATGCTGGCGGGGCCTTCCAGCGCCGGCAAAACCACCACCGCCAATTTGCTGCGCAGTTATCTTGCCGCCGACTGCGGCGTGCAATCGCTGGTGATCTCACTGGACGATTTTTATTTGGGCAAAGGGCAAGCGCCCTTGCTGCCGGACGGCAGTTATGACTACGAATCTGTCCACGCGCTCAACATTCCGTTACTGCAGGAATGCATGCTGCAGCTTATCACCAACGGCGCCTGCCGCATTCCTCAGTTCAATTTTGCCGTCAGCGCGCCCGAAAAAGAACGGGTGCCTATTCAACTGGCCCCCGGCGATCTGATCATTTTCGAAGGCATTCATGCCCTCAATTCGCTCATATTAGACTGTCTGCCCCGTGAAAACCTGACTACGATCTACATTGACGCCCAAACCACGGTGTACGACGGCGCCAAACTTATGATCCCTCCGCGAGAGATCCGTTTGGCCCGCCGCATGGTGCGCGACAGTATTTATCGCAATGCCGACGCACAGCGCACCCTGCGCCTGTGGACGGCTGTGGTAAGGGGAGAGGATAAGTATTTATTTCCTTTTAAAGACACGGTGGATTACAAACTCAACACGTTTCACGAATTTGAACCAGGCATTCTGAAGCCGTGGCTCATTCCCTTGCTCAAAACGGTCCGGCCGGGCGAAAACAACGCCATTCTGGCGGCCAATATGCTGGAAGACTATGATCGTTTTCCGGTGGTTTCGCCCAAACTGCTGCCGCCAAACTGTTTATTGCATGAATTTATCGATACACAAAGGATGTGACCATTATGGAAGAACAAAAAAAGCAGCGCATTTACAGCGCCATTCAACCCAGCGGCATGCTCACGCTGGGCAATTATCTGGGCGCCCTGCGCAACTGGGTCGCCATGCAGGATGAATATGAATGTATTTACACGGTAGCCGACCTGCACGCTATCACCGTGCGGCAAACGCCGGCTGATTTCCGTCGCCAGATTTTAGAAACCTACGCTCTTTTGCTGGCGGTCGGTGTAGATACCTCCCGCTCCATTCTGTTCATTCAGTCCCATGTGGCGGAGCACAGCCAGCTTGCCTGGCTGCTGAATTGCTACACCCAATTCGGTGAACTGTCCCGCATGACGCAGTTCAAAGAAAAATCTATCTCTCACGCCGATAACGTCAACGCCGGCCTGTTTACCTATCCCGCCCTGATGGCTGCCGATATTTTGCTGTATCAGGCCGACCGTGTGCCGGTGGGGCACGACCAAAAACAGCATTTGGAACTCACCCGCGACGTAGCGATCCGTTTCAATAATCTGTACGGCGACGTATTCACCGTTCCCGAGCCCTTTATTCCCAAAACCGGCGCCCGCGTCAAATCTCTGCAAGACCCCACGCAAAAAATGTCAAAATCCGACGCCAATCCCAACGCCTGGGTGGCCATTCTGGATAAACCGGATGACATCATGCGCAAATTTAAGCGCGCCGTTACCGACAGCGAATCCTGCGTACGCTATGCCGAAGGGAAAGACGGCATCAATAATTTGATGGAGATCTACGCGGCCGTTACCGGCAAAACCTATCAAACCATTGAAGGAGAGTTTGCCGGCAAGGGCTACGGCAATTTTAAGCTTGCCGTGGGCGAAGCTGTCGTGGAAACCCTTCGTCCTATTCAAGCCACCTTTGCCGATTTAATGAAGAATAAGGATTATTTACAATCCGTATGGCGTGAAAACGCCCAAAAAGCCGAGCCCATCGCCCGCCGGACCCTGGCCAAGGCCATGAAAAAAATCGGCTACATTTTTTAACGGGAGCAAGCAACATGCAGCAAACCGATTATAATGAAATCGTATTTTCCGTACCGGCTGCCGACCTTGACCGGGCTGCCGACATCGCCACGCTGGTGGGCACCGGCGGGTTATACGTGGAAGATTATCGCAATTTAGAGGAAGCTGTTCAGCAAATAGCCCATATAGACTTGATCGATGATGACCTGCTCAAAAAAGACCGGTCAGTTGGCAAAATCCATTTGTATTTAGACATGACTGTGCATCCTTCGGAAGTGATCGAATACGTGTCGGAGCATTTGCGTGCCGCCCGTATCAGCTTTTCGGTGGATTCCTCTTTGTGCCGGTATGAAGATTGGGCCAATAACTGGAAACAGTATTTTAAACCCACGCCGGTGGGGCGGCGTTTGCTGATTCGTCCCGCGTGGGAACCGCCGCAAACAGGGGAGCGTACCGAACTGATGCTGGAACCCGGCCTTGCTTTTGGTACCGGCACCCACGAAACAACCCGCCTGTGTTTGGAACTGCTGGACCAGTACCTTACCGGCGGCGAAACGGTGCTGGATATCGGCTGCGGCAGCGGTATTTTGTCTATCGCGGCGCTGCTGCTGGGTGCCCAAAGCGCTGTGGGGGTGGACATTGATGAACTGGCCGTTGCCACCGCCCGCGCCAACGCCGCCGCCAATCGGGTGGCGGATCGTTTCACCGGCATTTGCGGCGATTTGACCGACAAAGTCTCCGGCCGTTTTCAGGTGATCACCGCCAATATTGTGGCCGACGTGATCATCGGCCTTAACCGATCGGTGCGTAACTTTATGCAGCCCGGCGCCCTGTATTTGATGAGCGGTATTATTGACCATCGAGAATCAGACGTGATGGCCAGCCTGCAGCAAGAATTTGACGTGCTGGAAATCCGTCGCCAGCGGGGTTGGACGGCTATTGCGGCCCGCCCGAAAAGCGTGCTATGAACCATGTGAATTTAACGCGCCACGATTTAGGCGACGGCGTTTGTTTGTTCACCGATTCAGTACACCGTTTTGGCACCGACGGCGTTTTGTTGGCAGATTTTGCAGCGCCGCGCCGTCAAGATAAAACGGTGGAATTCGGCACGGGGTGCGGCATCATTTCGCTTATCTGGCTGCGCAACGGTTCGCCTGCCCGCATGCAGGCCTTTGACATTCAGCCCGCCGCGGTTGACTTGGTGCAAATGGCCGTTGCCGAAAACCACGCCGCCGACCGATTGTATGTTGCCGTGCAGGATCTGCGCTGTTTGCCGGCTGATTACCCGAAAGGGTATTACGACCTTGTTGTGATGAATCCGCCGTATAAAAAGGCGGAAGATGGCGTTATCAGCCCCCAAAACGGCCTGGCGGTTGCCCGGCATGAAATTGCATGTAATTGGGAGCAGATCTGTCGTGCGGCGGCCGACTTGCTGAACACCGGCGGCCGGTTTTGCTGTTGCCACCGGCCGGCCCGGCTGGCTGAGGTTATGGTTACCCTGCATAACGCCGGTTTGGAACCCAAACGTCTGCGTCTGGTGCATCAGCGTCCCGGCGCCGCGCCAAATCTGGTGCTGATCGAAAGCAAAAAAGGCGCTTTTCCCGGGCTTATCGTGGAACCGCCGTTTTATTTGGAAGACGCCTCCGGCGCTGTTTCTTCCCAGGCTCGCGCGGCCTACGGCGCTTATTTTACCCAAAAGGAGTGTGCAAAGTGAGCGGCACGTTATATGTGGTTGGCACGCCCATCGGCAACTTGCAGGATTTTTCGCCCCGTGCGCTGCAAACTTTGGCCGACGTGGATTTTATTGCCGCGGAAGATACGCGCGTCACCTTAAAACTGCTCACGCACTTTGGCCTTAAAAAGCCGTTGGTGAGTTATTATGAACATAATAAAGCCTCGCAGGGTCCTGTTATTGTTGCCCGTTTGGCGGCAGGGGAGTCTTGCGCTTTGGTAACCGACGCCGGCCTGCCTGCTATTTCCGATCCGGGCGAAGCGTTGGTGCGCCTGTGTCACCAAGCGGGCGTGCCGGTGGTTTCGGTACCTGGCCCAAGCGCATTAACGGCCGCTTTATCCGTTTCTGGCATGCCGTCCGATCATTTTTATTTTGAAGGTTTTCTCAGCGCCGACAAAAAAGAAAGGGCCGACCGCTTGCAGCGATTGGCCGCGGTGCCGTGCACCTTACTGTTTTACGAAGCCCCCCATAAGCTGGCGGCCACCGCGCAGGAAATGCTGCGCGTTTTCGGTGACCGCCCAATGGCGGCGGTGCGGGAATTAACCAAGATCCATGAAGAGATCCTTCCCACCACGCTGGCTGCCTTTTGCGACCGGTTAGCCCGGCAGGAACCCCGTGGCGAATATGTGCTGATCGTGCAGGGGGCGCCGGTTGAAGCGAATGACGACAAGCAGCACACATTACAGCAGGCGCTTGCGCTGGCAGCGCGGCTGCAGGAAGAGGGCTTGCCTCCCACAAAAGCGGCCAAAATCGCCGCCGAATTTACCGGCCGTAAAAAAGGCGACGTTTACGCCGCCATGACCGGAAAAGATTAACGCGAAGCAGGGAACAGGGGAATACACGTGAAACGCCAATCCAAACCGAAAAAGAGCAAAGCGCGCCGCCGCTGGCTGATTGCCGGCCTGGTGGTGCTGTTTTTGTTTGCGTTCTGGTATTTTGAAAACTACACCTTCACCGTCACATCTGCAAGCGTTTCCACTTCTAAAGTTTCGCAGCCCGTCACGTTGGTGCAGCTGTCCGATCTTCACGGCGCCATATTCGGCAAAGGCAACAGCCGTTTGATCGAAGCCGTTCGCCGGCAGCAGCCCGACTTAATATGCGTCACGGGCGATATGTACACAAATGGCGACGAGGCCGGCCGGAAAACAGCGCTGGCTTTAATGGCCGATTTGACCGAGCTTGCGCCCGTATATTTTGTGCAAGGGGAGCACGACCAGGAGGAAGCTTATCTGCAAGCCCTTTCCCAAAGCGGCGTGCACGTAATGGCCTACCGGATGGAAACGCTCACCATTCATAACGATAAAATCGTGCTGTACGGCATCAATAACGTGTATTATTCCGATACCTTTAATCTGTTTCGCGAATTTGACAAGCCGCCGGCCGACGCTTTTTCCGTTCTGTTGGCGCATATCCCCAATTATGAAGCGTTCAACTGGTTCGGGCCCGATTTATCGATCTGCGGCGATACGCACGGGGGCGTTATGCAGCTGCCTTTTTTAGGCCCGCTGTATTGTGATGGTCAATGGCTGCCAAAACTCACTACCGAAAAGCGGCCTATCATAGACAAAGGCTTGTTTTCCACCTACACAGGCCATTTGTACGTAAGCGGCGGCCTGGGCAACTATCCCTATCCCGTGCGGCTGTTCAACCGGCCGGAGATTTCTGTTATCACCATTCAACCGGAGGCTGCGCCATGATCTTTCAAAAAATACGCAATCGAAAATTGCACGCCAACAAAGCGGTACTGGCCCGCATCAACGGCAAGCCGATCCGCTATGTTTCCAGCCGGGACGAAAACAATGTAGAAACCATTTTGGGCAGGGGCGGCCTGCTGCAGGTGAAAGATGATCGCATCACCTTAAACTGCGAGGGCAAAACCGTATTTGCCTGTCCCGCCAAAGGAGCCGTCATCGCCGAACTCATCAGTTTGGGCGGCGTGCGTATCACCGGCTTGGTGGATGGCGAGGAACAAACCGTCACAGCCTTTTTCACATACTTTAATAAATAAGCGCAGCAGCCTTTCGATGCCGTTCGGAAGGCTGTATTTTTTTAAAGGTCAAAAAAAGTCAAAAAAATTTATCAAAAAGTATTGACAAATGCAGGGAAGGGTGGTAAAGTATAGTTGTTAGCACTCGAGGTGTTAAAGTGCTAAACAAGTAAGGAGGCGGCAACATGAACGCGACCCAGCGCAAAGACAGCGTGTTAGGTAGTGTGATCGAATTGTACGTTCGCACCGGCGAACCGGTGGGATCCAAAGTGGTTTCCGCCTATTTAAACGACGTTTGCTCTACCGCCACCATCCGCAATGATATGGGGGAACTGATCGAACGCGGTTATTTGCTGCAGCCTCACACCTCGGCCGGGCGCGTGCCTTCGGCAAAAGGGTATCGGTACTATGTTGACCGGCTTATGACGACGCAACCCCTTTCGGCAGCCGAAAAATCCGCCGTTCGCAGTCGTCTGCCTTCTTTTGCCGGCGATCCGGACCGTTTTATGACCGACACCGCCAAAGCCCTTGCCGACCTGACCCGTTGGACCACCATGATCACCTCGCCGGTTGATACTTCGGCCACCTTAAAACGCATGGAGATCATCCCCATGTCCGCCCGGTCTGTGCTTGTGGCCGTGCTCACTTCTTCCGGTGTGATGAAAAGCAAAGTGTGTCATTTGCCCGGTCCCGTTTCAGCGCAGGAGCTGGCGCAGTTCAGCCGGTTGCTCAACGAACGGTTTTGCGACCTGCCGCTGGCGCACGTTACACCTGCCGCAGCCCAAACGCTGGCCGTTTCATTCGGCGCGCAGGCGCTTCGGTTTGCACCGCTATTGGATTTGGCGTTTGACGCGGTACGAGATTCTTTCCGTTGTGCCTTGCTGCTGGAAGGGCAGGCCAATTTGCTGCTATATAAAGAATTTTCGCCTGCCGCTGTGATCGATCTTTATACCCGCCGCGATTCGTTGGCGCCGTTTTTGCAAACGCCGGACGAAACGTCGGTGTTTATCGGCCCCGAGCTGCAGGATCTGGCCTTGCGCAACGCCTGCCTCATCACCAGCGAATATCGCTTAAGCGACGGCTTAAAGGGCAAAATAGGCTTGCTGGGGCCCATCCATACCGATTACGCGCACATGGTGCCGCTGGTGGAATTTGCCGCCCGCGCTGTACAAAATAAAGTAGAACACGTGATACAATAGGCGCTTCACCTTTAAGGAGTTGATTTTTTTGGAAGAAAAAGACGTAGTGCAAGCTGAGCAAGCAGAAAATGCCGCGCAAGAATCCCAAGAGGATCAGGAAACCGCTCAGCCGGCCGAACAGCCCGAACAACCGGCCGATCCGCTGGCCGAACTGCAGCAGCAGTTAGAAGAACAGAAGGATTTGTTGTTGCGCACGGCGGCGGAATACGATAATTATAAAAAGCGCACCCAACGGGAAAAAGAAGAACTTAGTCATTTTACTAAATGTATGATGATAAAAGAGCTGCTGCCTGCGCTGGATAACTTTCAGCGCGCTTCCCAAGCGGGTATCGACAATCCGGACGAATACAAAAAGGGTATGGATATGAGCATCAAATCCTTCACCGATTGTCTGGAAAAAATGGGACTTACCGCATTCGGCGCTCCGGGCGATCCCTTTGATCCGGAACTGCATAACGCGGTATCGAAAATCGAAGACGATTCTTTGGGCGAAAACTGCATTGCCCAGGTGTATCAAAAAGGTTATCAATTAGGCCAAACGGTGGTTCGCCACGCCATGGTGGTCGTGGCCAACTGCAATTAAAGCATATATTACAAGTGTAACTTGAGGAGGAATACTATTATGGCAAAAATCATCGGTATTGACTTAGGTACCACCAATTCCTGCGTAGCCGTTATTGAAGGCGGCGAGCCGGTCGTTATCGCAAACGCGGAAGGCGCGCGCACTACGCCGTCTGTTGTGGCGTTTTCCAAAACGGGTGAACGCATGGTAGGCCAGGTTGCCAAACGGCAGGCCATCACCAATCCGGACCGCACCATTTCGTCCATCAAACGTGAAATGGGCAGCGCCTACAAAGTGACGATAGACGGCAAAGCCTACACCCCGCAAGAAATCTCGGCCATCATTTTGCAAAAACTCAAAACTGACGCCGAAAGCTATTTGGGCGATAAAGTCACCGAAGCGGTCATCACCGTGCCGGCTTATTTCACCGATGCGCAGCGCCAGGCCACAAAGGACGCCGGTAAAATCGCCGGTTTGGACGTAAAGCGTATCATCAACGAACCCACCGCCGCGGCGCTGGCCTACGGCATTGATAAAGAAACCGACCAAAAGGTCATGGTATACGACCTGGGCGGCGGTACTTTCGACGTTTCCATTATCGAAATGGGCGACGGCGTGCAGGAAGTGCTGGCTACCGCCGGTAACAACCGCTTGGGCGGCGACGATTTTGATAAGCGCATTATGGACTGGATCGTTGACAATTTCAAGAAAGAAAACGGCATTGACCTTTCCGGCGATAAAATGGCCATGCAGCGCATCAAAGAAGCGGCCGAAAAAGCCAAGATCGACCTGTCCGGCATGACGACGGCCGACATCAACCTGCCCTTTATCACGGCTGATTCCACCGGCCCTAAACATTATGAAGCTACTTTGACCCGCGCCAAATTCAACGAGATCACGGCCGACCTGGTAGAATCCACCATGGGCCCCGTGCGGCAGGCGTTAAGCGATTCCGGCCTTTCTGCTTCTCAGTTGGATAAAGTGTTGCTGGTGGGCGGTTCCACCCGCATTCCCGCCGTGCAGGAAGCCATTAAAAACTTCACCGGCAAGGAACCCTTTAAGGGCATTAACCCCGACGAATGCGTTGCCGTGGGCGCCGCGCTGCAAGCCGGCGTGCTGGGCGGCGACGTAAAAGGCCTGCTGCTGCTGGACGTTACGCCGTTGTCCCTTGGTATTGAAACCATGGGCGGTATCAACACCAAGGTCATCGACCGCAACACCACCATCCCCGCCAAAAAGAGCCAGGTGTTCTCCACTGCGGCAGACGGTCAAACTTCGGTAGAAGTTCACGTGCTGCAGGGCGAACGGGAATTTGCAAAAGACAATAAAACGCTGGGCGTGTTCCATTTAGACGGTATTGCGCCCGCACCCCGCGGCGTGCCGCAAATTGAAGTGACCTTTGATATCGACGCCAACGGCATTGTGAACGTTTCGGCCAAAGACCTGGGCACCGGTAAGGAACAACACATTACCATCACTTCCAGCACCAACATGTCCAAGGAAGATATCGATCGTGCCGTGAAAGAAGCGGAAGAATTTGCGGCGGAAGACAAAAAGCGTAAAGAAGCGGTGGACATTCGTAACGGCGCCGATCAAATGGTGTATCAGTGCGAAAAGACCTTGACCGATATGGGCGACAAGCTGGATGAAAACGAAAAAGCCGGTCTGCAAGCCAAAATCGACCAGGCCAAGGAAGCGTTGAAGGGCGACGATACCGACAAGATCAAGGCCGCGACCGACGAATTGCAGCAAGAGATCTATAAGGTTTCCGAAAAGATCTACAAAGCCGCGCAAGAAGCGTCTGCTCAGCAAAACGGTGACGCCCAGGCGGCCGGCGGCGACGCCAACGGAAACAATGTGTACGACGCCGACTATACCGACGTGGACGATACAAAATCGGAATAATACGTCACGATACGGGTTGCGGCTCGAAGAAGGCATTTTTCTTCGGGCTGCAAAACCCTTTTTATCAGAAAGTGTGATCAGATTTGGCGGATAAACGCGATTATTATGAGGTGCTGGGCCTTGACCGCAGCGCTTCAGATGAACAAATCAAAAAAGCCTATCGCCAGTTGGCCAAAAAATACCACCCCGACCTGAATCCGGGTGACAAAACAGCCGAAGAACGCTTTAAAGAAGTCAACGAAGCATACGGCGTGCTGTCAGATCCGGAAAAGAAGTCGAAATACGACCAGTTCGGCCACGCTGGGGTAGACCCCAACTTCGGCGCGGGCGGCGGCTACGGCGGCGCCTATAATGTCGATTTCGGCGACCTTGGCGATATTTTTAGCAGCTTTTTCGGCGGTGGTGCAAGCCGCAGAGCCAATCCCAATGCGCCCCGGCAGGGGAGCGACGCGGAAGTGAACGTTGTTATTTCATTTGAAGAAGCCGCGTTTGGCTGCCAAAAAGAAATCAACGTTACGCGCATTGAACAATGTGCCACCTGTCACGGTTCCGGCGCAAAAGCGGGCACTTCGCCCGTAACCTGTCCCGTCTGCCACGGCACCGGGCAAATCCACGTGCAGCAGCGCACCGCCTTTGGCATTATGCAAACCCAGCGCACCTGCGACCGTTGCGGCGGCCGTGGCAAAACCATCGATCAGCCCTGCAAAACCTGCAACGGTAAGGGCAAAGTGCGGCATACGCTCAAGCAAACCATTACCATCCCCGCCGGCATAGACGACGGCCAAACCTTTATTGTGCGCGGCGGCGGCAACGCCGGTGACAACGGCGGCCCCAGCGGCGATTTGCGGGTGTACGTTTCTGTCAGACCCCATCCCATTTTTGAACGCCGCGGGTTTGACGTATGGTGCGATTTTCCTCTCACATTCACACAGGCTGCTTTGGGAGACGAGATCGTAGTGCCCACGCTGGACGGCAACGTAAAATACACCATTCCCGAGGGCGTTCAGCCCGGTGACATCTTTAAGCTCAAGGGCAAAGGCATTCAACGCCTGCGCTCTTCTGTACGCGGTGACCAATATGTGCGCGTAGTGCTGGAAGTGCCCCGCAATCTGAACGGCAAACAGCGCGATTTGCTGCGTGAGTTTGAAAAAAGCACGTCTGACGGAAACTATAAAGGAAGAAAATCGTTTTTCGGTAAATTTAAAGCGTAACGCATGAAAGGGGATGCCGGATGGAATACGCAATCATTGCCTTGTTGGGCATCGTGATCGTTTTGTTGATCGTGTTGTTGGTGCGCAAACCGCAAGACCACAACGCCGAACAAGCCAAGCAACTGGCCGTGCTGGAGGCAAAAGCCGATGGTTTGAAAACCACCATGAGCGATGAATTTGCTCACAACCGCAAAGAAACCGCCGACAGTTTGAAAGAGATCAACACCCTTGTGCGCGAAATGCGTGACGTGAACGAAAAGCAAACCGAAAAAGTTACCGCCACTTTGACTGAAAGCGTGGAAAAACTGCAAAAGAGCAATGAAAATAAGCTGGATCAAATGCGGCAAACGGTGGACGAAAAACTGAATGAGACCCTGAAAAACCGCTTGAATGAAAGCTTCAAACTGGTAGGCGACCGACTGGAAAGCGTACATAAATCGTTGGGCGAAATGAAAGACCTTGCCAGCGGCGTAAGCGACCTGCAGCGGGTGCTCACCAACGTTAAGGTGCGCGGCACCTGGGCGGAAGTGCAGTTGGGCAATATTTTGGAACAAACTCTCACCCGCGACCAATACGATTGCAATGTTTCGCCTAAAAACGACAACAACCGGGTGGAATTTGCCGTCAAGATCCCTTCGCGCGAAAAAGACGGCACATTCGTTTTGTTGCCCATTGATTCCAAGTTCCCGCAGGAAGACTATCTGCGCCTGATGGAAGCGTCGGAACGGGCCGATAAAGAGGGAGTGGAAGCCGCCGCCAAGGCGCTGGAACAGCGCATCAAGCAAGAGGCGAAATCCATCAGCAGTTTGTATATTCAGGTGCCGCAAACCACCGATTTCGCCATTATGTTTTTGGCCACAGAAGGGCTGTATGCCGAAGTACTGCGCCGGCCCGGCTTGTGTGAAGAAATACAGAACAAATATAGAGTTCTTATTTGCGGCCCCACCACCATTACGGCCTTTTTAAACACCCTGCGCATGGGCTTTCGCACCATCGCGCTGGACAAACGCGCCGCCGAAGTGTGGAAAGTTCTGGGCGCGGCCAAAACCCAGTTTGGCACATTTGAAACCCTGCTGGCAAAGGCCAAAAAGAAGATCGACGAAGCCGGCGATACCATTGCCAATGCTTCTCACCGCAACAACATCATTCAAAAACACCTGAACAATGTGGAACAGTTAGAACCTTCTCAGGCAGATGAATTGTTAGGCCTTGATAGCGGCACAAATCTTTCCGACACATAATCTAACATAATCGAAAAGCCATCGGCTAAACCGATGGCTTTTCTTTTTAGGGGGAACATACAAAAACGTCAAACGCGTAGCATTAAAAGGGGATCCATTCGATCGTTAAGTAAGACAAAATCTGTTGCAACGGTATTTCATTACCGTGGTATTTGACCATACAGTAAGTATCTAACTGCGGCGCCTGATGGGCAACCCACACAATGCAATAGCCATAAATGGTCTTTTCAACGTAATAGGTTGTGCCGTGCATGTCAAATTCTTCGTGTTCGCTGTTGCGTATGTTATTAAGCCGGGTCAACCCTTCGTCTTTATCGGCGAATAGCGTCAAATCCATTTCGCCAATAACGGTGCGCACGCCGTCTGTTTCCACATAGTGATGCAGTTTATACAGCAATTTGTTTTCGTTTATTGCGCACCAGCGCAGCACCAGTTCACCGTCCGAATCCGGCAACGCGATCTGCGGCACCGTGCCGTATTGAAACAGTGGCCAAATCGCGTCCCAATCCCGTGAATCGTTGGGTCCGGAAGCGACACCGTATCCGTCGCCCGACGCCGGCAGTTCAGGCGAAGAATCCTCTTCATAACCGCCCGGCTGAGAAGGCAAAACCAGCGTATCGCGGTTGGCTCCCTGCACATAATCGATCAATTCCTCCACGTCCACAAAGGAACGTTTGATCGCTTTTAAACCGGGCTCGCTGCCGGAAGAATCCCCATACACACCACTTCCGCTCGGCCGTGAATAGGCGGCCGCGTGAGAGGGATCAGACTTGATAGGTGAAGTTTGCTCAGAAGTGACCGCTTTTGACGCGGTGCCGGCTTTGTTCGGCGTGCTGGCCTGGGACGCGGTGTGGCTGCTTTGAGAAGCAACACCCACAGCAGACGAAACGATAGCCGAAGCTTGGGCGGACGACGTACCGGCGTGTGACGAAACAGCCGGGGCCGGTATGTAAGACGTTGCCGAAACCGTTTCAGACGAAGCAGGGGAGGCGGCCGAAACATCCGGTTGCTCATGGCTAACGACCTTGCTTTCGGTTGGCTGCGAGGACGCGGGCAGGGAAGAGGGGGCCAATTCGCCGCCCCGGAATACGCCGCTTTGCAGCAACACAACGCCCAAAGCCGCAATTAACACGAAGCAAGCGGCCAAAACAACTGTGCGCTGCACCCGCACGATCATGGTTTTGCGCTTTGCAAGGGCTTCATCCCGGCGTTTCAGCACGTTTTCTGCCATTTCTTTATAACTCTTCATACCGGAATCCTCCTTCCTCTAAAGCGTCCTTCAGGGCACATTTTGCTCTGTATAACAAATTGCTGATCTGTTTGCCGTTCTTTTTCAAGATCCGAGCTATTTCTTCCGTGGAAAACGCCTCAAAATAAGCGAGATGAAGCACCTCACTGTAACTTGGTTTCAGGCGTGCAAGCGCCTGATATAACATTTTGTTTTGTTCATTCGTTATGTAAAGGCTTTCCGGATTTTCGGCAGTGGCAAGCACACCATCGCGGGAGTTCACATGAATGATCGCCTTGCGATTGCGCTGCACGCGGTATCGATCTATCGCCAAATTGCGCGCAATGGTAAACAGCCAGGTTTTAAAGGAACTGTGCGTGTTATACCGTGGCTTTTTCACGGCAAGCCGCACAAAAACTTCTTCCGCCAGGTCTTCCGCTAACACATAATCATGCACATAACGATTCAAAAAGAAGATCAAGCCGTCTTTATAATCGTGAATGAGTTCGACAATGCCTTCATCGTCTCCATCCAGGTAACGGCGGTAGCTACAGGCACCGTTATCCATGCGTTCTCCTTTCCGAAAAAATGTGTTTTCACCTATTAAACGTATAAAATCGAAAAAATACTCACCATTTTTGAAAAAAATTTTTATTTTTTTTGCGTATCTATGTTATTAAGTGGATTGGCGTTGGCGGCGTTTTCCAACTGTTGATTGGAAAGATGGGTGTATATTTCCGTTGTGCCCAGATTTTCGTGACCTAAAATGTCCTTTAGCACCCGCACGTCAACCTGGCCGTGCTGATACATCAGTGTGGCTGCGGTGTGGCGCAATTTGTGGGCCGAAAGCCCGCGGCCGCCAAGGCCCGCTTTGTCCAGGTATTTATACACGATCTCTTCCACCATGCGGGGGCTGATACGCTTTTTCATGCGGCTTAAAAACAGAGCGTTTTTGTCGTGCACACCGTCGGTTGGCCGCACGCGCAAATAAACCGAAACAGCCGACGTACAGGCGTTGTTCAAATAAACAATGCGTTCTTTATTGCCTTTGCCCACCAGCCGCAGGGTATTATCGTCCCGAATGTCGCTCAAATTGATGCCGCAAAGCTCCGAAAGCCGCATGCCGCAATTCAAAAACAGCGTTAAAATGCAATAATCGCGTTCCCGGTTGGGCCCGTCAACCGCTTGCAGCAACCGTACAGATTCTTCCAGCGAAAGATACTTTGGCAGCGTTTTGCCGATTTTGGGCGTATCCAATTCCGAAAGAGGGTTGGTTTCGATCAAATGTACTTTATTAGTCAAATACTTATAGAACACGCGCAAAGAGCAAGCCTTGCGGGCCCGTGTGGCGGCGTGATTATCCCGTTCATCAATGCAGTAATTCATAAAGTCAAATGCGTCGCTAAGTGTAACAGAACCGATCAGATCCAGATCCACGTCCGTAATGGAAATAGAATCAAACTCGGATTGTTCGGCCATGCCGCGGCTGATTTTGATATAACGATAGAAGGTACGCAAGTCTTTATAATATTCATCTACCGTTAATTGTGATTTTCCTTTTACCACCAACATGTAATTCAAAAAATCCCGAATGATCGGCGCGGTAGAGCGGATCTCCTGTGTATATTGGCCCATATCGGTCAAACCCCTTCCCCGAATTGCAGAAAATATTGATTTTCCACAATTATATCACAATTTTTCCCCGGTGTCAAGTCTAAGGATAAAATTCCTTCCCTTTTGTGCAACAGCCGGAATTTATGATCGTTCCAACGCTAAAAACAGTTTTCATTGCGCCGGCGCGATTTCACACGCCACACGAGCTCTTGCTGTCAGCTTATCTCAATACTTAATTCTGTATTTTTAAAAAAATCAAAAATCAATAAAATCCATTCGATAGATTTTTTTCTAATGACCTCTGCTTCATTTCACTTCACGCTATTGGCTGGAATCAGGCGTTTGGTATTGTTGATTATAGAACGGCAGTCACGGTCAAGGGCTTTTTGGCTATAAAAGGAAAACAACGGTCGGCCGGGGTGCGTGCGCAAGTTCCGACTGACCGTTATGGATAATGTTTACTTCCGTGCTCTGCTCTGCACGTCGGCGCTCACCTGCTCTAAAAGTTTTCCGCAATTCGCTCGTAAGCGTCCCGCACGTTCTTCACGCCGATCACTTCAATGCCGGCGCAATCTTTCACGTGTTTCAAGTTATTGTATGGAACGATGCATTTGGTAAAGCCAAGCCGCTGGGCTTCCGCGACCCGCTGCCCGGCACGGTTTACGGCACGTATCTCCCCTGCCAGGCCGATTTCGCCAAAAGCCACCATATCTTCGGGGATCGCTTTATCCTTCAAACCGGAAACCAGCGCCATCGCAACAGTTAGATCAGCTGCCGGCTCGTCCAGCCGTAAGCCGCCAATCACATTCACATACACGTCCAAATTAGAAAAAAAGTATCCGGCGCGCTTTTCCAGCACGGCTAAAATCAAATTCATGCGGTTATAATCAAACCCGGTGCACATGCGTCGAGGGTTGCCAAACGGCGTGGCCGAAACCAGCCCCTGCACTTCCGCCAAAATGGGGCGCGAGCCCTCCATAACACAGGTAACGCAGGTGCCGGCCACATTTTTCGGCCGTCCGGCCAGCATCATCATTGAGGGATTTTCCACTTCATACAGCCCCTTATCCCCCATTTCAAACACACCGATTTCGTTAGTGGAGCCAAAACGGTTTTTCACCGCGCGCAAAATGCGGTAAGACATATTCCGTTCGCCTTCAAAATAAAGCACCGCGTCCACAATATGTTCCAGCACTTTGGGCCCGGCAATGGCGCCGTCCTTGTTCACGTGCCCCACAATAAAAAACGGTATGTCCAACGTCTTTGCCACACGCAAAAAGGCGTTTGTGCATTCCCTGATTTGCGTTACGCTGCCGGGCGAAGAATTGATGGCCTCCAAATTCATGGTCTGTATGGAATCAATGATCACCAAATCGGGCTTGGTCATTTGCACGTAGCCAATGATCGATTCCACGTCGGTATCGCACATAATGAACAAATGTTCATTATTCACCTGCAACCGGGAAGCCCGTAATTTGATCTGCCGTTGAGATTCTTCACCCGAAACGTATAAAATAGAAAGATCGGCCAACTGTTGGCAAACCTGCATCATAATGGTGGACTTGCCTATGCCGGGATCACCCGAAACCAGCATAACGGCCCCCTTCACAATGCCGCCGCCCAACACCCGGTCTAATTCACGCATGCCGGTATGGTATCGGAATTCATGGGTGGTGTCAATTTGCCCAATGGCGGTTGCCGAACCCACTTTGCTCAAACTGTTTTCGGCTGTCAGAGTCGCTTTGGCGGTTTTTGCAGGTGTGGCAACAATTTGCTCTTCCATGGTGTTCCAGGCGTCGCATTCCGGGCATTTGCCGCACCATTTGGGGGTTTGGCAGCCGCATTCACTGCATACGTATATGGTTTTTGTTTTGGCGGGCATTCGTCCCACTCCTTTATGTGTTTATTGGGTGTAAAACCGCAAAAGCGCGTCGGCCATTGCAAAGGCCAACTGCTGTTGGTATCCTTCGTTTTGCAGCAAACTGCATTCTTGCGCATTGGAAAGAAAGCCACATTCCACCATCACGGCGGTATGGGTGGCGTGGTACAATAAATAAATCTCACTGCCAACCTCTTTCACCCGGCGCGCATTGTCTTTTTGCAGGCGATCCACCAGGGTCTGCTGCAGCGTTTGCGCCAGCGCCTGCCCTGCCCCGCCCGGGCCGTAAAACACCTGGGCGCCGCTATAACGGGCCTGAATGTAATAATTCTGATGAATACTCACCAGCACGCTGTTTGGGATCGATTCCACCAGTGAAAGTCTGGCCAAAATATCTTCCCGTTTGCGTTGCCGAATGGTCGGCAGCGTAGGATCGCTTATCAAATCATCCGCCGTGCGGGTCATCACAGTGCAAAATCCAAACGCCTGCAAACAGGCGTTCAGTTTTTGCGCGATCGCCAGATTGATGTGTTTTTCCACAGTGCCGTCAACGCCTACAGCGCCGCCGTCGATCCCGCCGTGTCCGGCGTCTACCACGATCACAGGCAGGGTTTGTTTTTCTGCGTTAAACGCCGCAATCGTCGGTTTATCGCCGGCCCCACAGCCGCATAACAAGCCGCAAATACACAATACACAAAGCCAAATTTCACGTTTCACAAGCATCACCGGTTAGTATATATGATGTGAAACGTGCCGCTATGTTGCGCTTTATGCGTGAAAACGTCGTTTTTGTCGGCGGGCTTTCAATCGTTCTTCATGCCGGGCGCGAGATTCCGGCGTGTGATAAAACAAAATTTCGCTGATAGACGTTCTGTTAAGCCCCAGAGCATAACCGAAAGCGGCGCACATGGGGGCTATCAGCGCCGTAAGCGCCATGATCACATACCCGGCCCATGACTGTTCTGCCGCAGTAAGCGTAGGCGGCAATAAAGCCTGCTGCAGGGGTAAATAATTGCAGTTGAGCAAGCTGTAAAGCACCGAAAACCGCTCGGAAATGGCGCCGCCTTTTGACAAAAGCAGCAATACACCCAGCGCAAGGTCAGGCACAGCGGCGATCAGCCCGGCTTTCAGCCCCAGCAAGGCATCACGTTTCAGGCGGCCG
>CADBNN010000043.1 GCA_902796075.1 Oscillospiraceae bacterium
ACGGGCGCCTTTTTGCATAGAATAAAGCACATGCAAGGAGGAATGCTCTTATGAAAGTGATCCGGCTTTCCCGGCGGGTGCGGTGGCTGCTGTTGGCCGCCGCGCTCTTGTTTGCCGCCCTGTGCGTGATAGACGCCACCGGTTTCGGGCGGGACGTTATGCTGGTGGCGGCCCCTGCCGACCAACCGGACGGCGCCGCGTTTTTGGCCCGATACGGCTGGCAGACCGACCCGGCTTCCCGGGTGGCGGACCGGGTGACTCTGCCGGCGGCGGGGCTGCCGGTGTTTGAACGGTATCAGGCCCTGCAGCTGGCTCAGGGGCTGGACCTGGCGCCCTACGCAGGACGGGCGGTCACCCGCTATACCTACCGGGTGCTCAACCATCCGGCGGGGCAGGGGGTGCTGGCCCACGTGCTGGTGGCCGACGGCCGGGTGATCGGCGCCGACATTTGTTCGGCGGCGCTGGCCGGATTCATGCAGGGGGTCAGCCCCCAAAGCGACGGGCCTGCCGCGCCCTTCACGCCCCCGCTGGCGCCGTAAAAACGCCGGGCGCAGATTCCGGTTGCAACCCGGCTGAAAAATTGTTACAATAAAAAACGTGAGAAAAAGGGCTTTTTCGCGTTAAAGGTATGAACAGACTGTTCGCTTCCGACGGGAAGCCAAAGGAAAGGAAAATCGTTCCATGGACGCCGGCGCAGAGCATTACAGTCGGTTTTTGCAAGGGGATATGGACGCCATGGCGGCCATCGTGCAGGACTATCAGGATGGGCTTTTTGCCTATTTGCGCACGTTGGTGGCCGATGATTACATAGCCGAGCAGTTGACCGACGATACGTTTTTTAAGCTGATGGATCGCAAACCCGGGTTTTCGCGGCAAGCCGCCTTCAAAACCTGGCTTTACACCATCGGGCGTAATTTGGCGTGGGATCATTTGCGCCGGGCCGGCCGGCTGGCGGAACTCACCGCCTCTCCCGAAGCGCCCGACGACCGGCCCGAACGGCAGGTGATCAACGGCGAGCGGGACGCCATGCTGTTTGGCGCCATGGCGCGGCTGCGCCCCCGGCACGCCAAGCTGTTATATTGGTTGTATTTTGAACAGATCACCAACCGGCAGGCCGCCGAGCGGCTGGGCAAAACGCCCCATCAAATCGAAGCCATGGCCTATCGGGCCCGCCGGGCGTTAAAGAACGAGTTGGAAAAGGAAGGATTCATCTATGAAGAACAGTGAACAACGCATGCAGGACCTGCTGGCCCGGCAAAAAGTGGCGCAGGCCCGCCGCAGCCGGCGGCGGACCATGGTGCTGCGTTCGGCCACAGCGGCCGGCAGCGTGGCGCTGGCGGCGGCCGTTGCCCTGTTTGTGTGGCTGCCGGGCACGCCTGCCAAGCAGCTGCCCGCCCCGCCAACGGCCAGCGCCGCCGGATCGTCTGTTCTGGCGCCCGCTTCCTCGGCCGATATCTATGCGCCGGAATCCCCCGCCGACGCCGCCCCGCCCGCCGCCAGCGAGCCGACCACGGCGGAAGTCGTCAACAGCGCCGCCCACCTGTCCGACGCCCCCGTCGCGTCGGCCTCGAACAACGTCGCCTCCGGCGCCCCGACGGATACCAAAACCGCCGACCATAACACCAAAACCCCCTCCTCCGAGCCAACCAAAAGCGTGTCCGAAAACACAAAATCGCCGTCTTCCGCCGCTTCTCAATCCGGCACGACGTCCTCCACTGCAAACGAACCCGTGACTCCTACAAAAGAGTTTTCAAGTATTGAAGCGTTCCAACAATGGGCAACGGCTGAAAATCTGCAAGGTTTTCTTTCTCCTTCCGCTTTTAAAGAATTGACTACCGATCACGGGATAGAGTATTGGTATCCAAAAGGGCTTGTTAATTATCCTAACTTAAAATTTCAGATGGCAAGCATTCGAGAGAACAGCGGCAGTATTCGGTATGATTATGATTTTGCGGATCGGTCCAATATTTCGCAACCGAGCTTTAACACTTATCTAATATGGTATTCACCGCAGCATGTCCTTCAGTTTGAGCCCCTTATTGCCTATATGAAACAAATAGAAAACCAGGCAAAGAGCGGTGATAAAAACTATGCGTGCATTGAGCGAAACGGTATAACATATTATTGCATGCTGAATGTTGAGCCGGCGAAAACGCTCTATATTGAGTGGATGCAGGATGATGGTGTATGCGTGTTCGTAGCAGACCCAAGCCAGACGGAGTACGCTATGACTTTGGAAGACATCATTCCGTATCTGACGGTTGAGAAAGTTACCATCCCCCTGCAATAACACATCCCTTGTTTCGGCCGTCGGGTGTTGCC
>CADBNN010000044.1 GCA_902796075.1 Oscillospiraceae bacterium
CGCCCCCACCGTATCCCGCAGCAGGCGGCGGCCCAGGGTGGCTTGCATATATAAACTTTCGCCGCTGGGCATGCACATATCCGGCACGGCCCAAAAACCGGGGGCAAACCGCAGCTGGCCCCGGTGGGCAAAGTTTACCATGGCGGCGTGCTGTTCCGGGTGGCGTTGCCAATAGCCGGCAAAGGCGTAAGCCTGTTCCACCGTAAAGGTGTAGGTTTCGTCTTCTTCCATCAGCACAAGGGCTTTGGCAATGATCTTGTCCGCCAGGTCGGTATACACCGCTTCGGGCTGCAAATAGGCAATATCGTGGTGAAAGGTGGGCACCACGGCAATGGGCGGGTTATTGTTGGGCATGGTCGTCCTCCCGGCAAAAAGCCATTACAATGCGGCAGGAACGGGCAGCCGCCTGTTCCATAAACGTTTCATATTCCATGGCGCCGTCGCCGTCGGAAGAATCGGAGATCACCCGCAGAATGCCGAAGGGCACCTGGTTGAGATAGCACACCTGGCCGATGGCGGCGCCTTCCATTTCGCAGGCCACGGCGTCAAAATCCCGGTGCAGGGCCAGTTTGTGTTCCGGCCGGTCTAAAAACCGGTCGCCCGAAGCCACCGTGCCGCACACCGCGTGAAAGCCCAGGCTTTCGGCCCGGTTTGCAAGCCGTGCGGCCACCGCCGGGTCGGCAGGCAAATGCACTTTGCCTATGCCGGGCAGCAGGCCGGGAGGATCCCCAAAGGCGGTGGTGTCAAAATCGTGTTGCACCACCGTATCGGCCACCACCACGTCCAGCAGGCCGGCTTTGTCGCACAGCGAACCGGCCACGCCGGTGTTGAGGATCAGCGCGGGGCGGAAGGTGACGATCATGGCTTCGGTACACAAGGCTGCGTTCACTTTGCCAATGCCGCACTGGGCCACCACGGCGGGTTGACCGCACAAAGTGCCGCTGACAAAGCAAATGCCGCTTACCGTTTGGGTGGCGGGGGCCTCCAACGCCCGGCGCAGGGCTTCCACTTCCGCCGGCATGGCGCCGATGATTCCGATCATAGTGCATTCTCCTCAAACACAATAAAAAAATGGGGGTACCGCCGGCCGCCCGGGCAAGGCGGCAGACCGGGAAAATTCTTGCGTTTATTATACAAAAAAAACCTGCCGATGTCAATGCAAAACGCCGCGTCAGGCAAGACGCGGCGCGGTGATTTTATTTTTCTTTTTGGGCTTTTATCAGCTTCAGGCGGCTGTGTTCTTCCAAATCCTTTTCCTCCAGCGTTTCGCTGATGCGTGTGATTTGGGCGGTAAAGCGGGGAATCACGATGTTCTTCAGGGCGTTGGCCCGTTTTTGGGTTTTGCTGATGGCGGCGGCCAGCCGGTACACACTGTTTTCGATTTGCGCCAGTTCGGCGGTAAGCCGCTTTACCCGTTCAAATTTTAAATAGGCGTCGTCTAAATACGAATTGGAAAAATAGTAGCCGTAGTGGTTTTCGGTGGGGGTCTCGGTCAGGCTTACCATGGGGATCTCCACCCCCATCACGCTGCGGGCGCTGATGGAAAGCCCCGTTTCCACCGGCACGGCCTGAGCCAGATCGTCGCAAACGCCCAGGGTCACGTTGGCCAGCCGCAGGGCTTCATAGGCTTCGTGAAACACCCGGTCTATTTCTTCCTGAATGGTGTTGGCCCGGTCGATAAAGGCCATGGTTTCCCGCACCAGAATGTTGCGCTTGCGGTCCAGCAGTTCATAGCCGTTTTGGGCCAGCGCCAGCGATTTTTTAGCGGCCATTAAATTGGCCTTTGTGGGATTCACGGCGTTTGCCATGGCGCTTCACCTGCCTTTGCTGAAAAATGATGTCCGCCGCCTGTTATTTGCCGTAGTGCTCATCAAGCAACGCGGGGCTGATGCGATCCAGTTCCGACCGGGGCAGAATGGAAAGCAGCTGCCAGCCCAGGTCCAGCGTTTGTTCAATGGAGCGGTTTTCGTTTTCGCTTTGGCGCACAAACCGTTCTTCAAAGGCCTGGCCGAATTGCAAATACAGCTTGTCGGTGGGCGAAAGCTCGTCTTCCCCGATCACCGAAGCCAGCGCCCGGGCGTCCTGCACCTTGGCGCAGGCGGCAAACAGTTGATGCGAGACCGGCGCATGGTCGGCCCGGGTCATGCCTTCGCCGATGCCGTCCTTCATCAAACGGGACAGAGAGGGCAGCACCGAAACGGGGGGATAGACCCCCACCGCGTCCAGCGCCCGGTCCAGCACGATCTGTCCTTCGGTGATATAGCCGGTCAGATCGGGCACCGGGTGGGTGATGTCGTCGTTGGGCATGGTCAAAATGGGGATCTGGGTCACCGAACCGGGCTTGCCTTTTATCATACCCGCCCGTTCATACAGGCTGGCCAGATCGGAATACAAATAGCCCGGAAAACCTCTGCGCCCGGGGATCTCGCCGTTGGAGGAGGAAAATTCCCGGCAGGCTTCGGCATAGGCGGTCATATCGGTCATCACCACCAAAATGTGCATGCCCAGGTCAAAGGCCAGATATTCGGCGGCGGTGAGGGCCATGCGGGGGGTGAGAATCCGTTCGATAATGGGATCGTTAGACAAATTGAGGAACATGACCACCCGCTGCAGCACGCCCGACGCTTCAAAAGAGCGGCGGAAATAATCGGCCACATCGTTTTTTACGCCCATGGCGGCAAACACCACGGCAAAATCCTGGCCGTCGCCGTCGGCGGCGCGGATCTTGGCCTGGCGCACGATCTGGGCGGCCAGTTCGTTATGCTTCATGCCGGCGCCCGAAAAAATGGGCAGTTTTTGGCCCCGGATGAGGGTGGACATCCCGTCGATGGTGGAAATGCCCGTTTGAATAAAGTTGCGGGGATACTCCCGGGAAACCGGGTTGATGGGGGAACCGTTCACGTCCCGCCGGGCGGCGGAATAGATCTCGCCCAGCCCGTCCCGGGGCACACCGGCGCCCGAAAACACCCGGCCCATCATTTCGGGGGCCAGGGTGATCTCCACCGGGTGGGCTTCAAAAATCACCCGGGTGCCTTCCAGCGCAATGCCGGCGGTGCCTTCAAACACCTGAATCACCGCCCGCTGGCCGTCCAGCGCGATCACGCGGCCGGTGCGCTGTTCACCGTTTTGCAAATGCAGGCGCACCACTTCTTCATAGGCGGCGCCCTGCACCCCGTCCAGCACGATCAGCGAACCGCTGATCTCCTGCAATCCAATATGCTCGGTAATCACTTGCTTTTCACACCTTCTTCAACACGGCGTTCACCGTGCGGTCGATCTCTTGCTCCAGCGCGTCAAAAGGCGCGGTCTTGTCGCCGACAATATCGTTTTTCATGGCAATGAGTTTTTCAAAAATACCCGTTTCCAGCAGGCGGCTCAATGGGATCTCCGCCTGGGTCACGCTTTGGGCGGCCTGGTACAGATACAAAATGGTTTTCATCATGCGGAACTGCTTTTGCAGGGGGGCGTAGGTGTCCTGCTTGCTGTAGGCGTCCTGCTGCAAAAAGCCCACCCGTATCACCCGGGCGATCTCCAGCGTGAGCTTTTGGTGGTCGGGCAGTACGTCGGCGCCGATGAGTTTCACGATCTCCATCAGGCTGCTTTCTTCCCGCAAAATGCTCATCAGTTCGCCCCGGCAGCGCATAAAGGAGGAATCCACGTTGGTGTTGTACCAATGGCTCAGGGCGGTGTCATATTCCGAATAGCTTTCCATCCAGTTGATGGCGGGATAGTGGCGGGCGTAGGCCAGCGCCTTATCCAGCGCCCAAAAACAGCGGGTGAAGCGTTTGGTGTTTTGGGTCACCGGTTCCGAAAAGTCCGATCCCTGGGGCGAAACGGCCCCGATGACCGTGACCGACCCCCGTTTGCCGCTGAGGGTTTCGTAATGGCCGGTGCGCTCATAAAAGGCCGAAAGGCGGGAGGGCAGATAGGCGGGGAAGCCTTCTTCCGCCGGCATTTCCTCCAGCCGGCCGGAGATCTCACGCAGCGCTTCCGCCCAACGGGAGGTGGAATCGGCCATCATCGCCACGTCGTAGCCCATATCCCGGTAGTATTCCGCCAGGGTGATGCCGGTGTAAATAGACGCTTCACGGGCGGCCACCGGCATGTTGGAGGTGTTGGCGATCAGCACCGTGCGGTCGCGCAGCTGGTTGCCGGTGCGGGGATCGATCAACCCGCCGAATTCGTCCAGCACCTGGGTCATTTCGTTGCCCCGTTCGCCGCAGCCCACGTAAATGATCACGTCGGCGTCGCTCCATTTGGCCAGCTGGTGCTGGGTCATGGTTTTGCCGGTGCCAAAGCCGCCGGGAATGGCGGCGGCGCCGCCTTTTGCCACGGGGAACATGGTGTCGATATTGCGCTGGCCGGTAATGAGCGGTTCTTCAATGGGCAGGCGGGCCTTGCCGGGCCGGGGCTGGCGAATGGGCCAGTATTGGCACAGGGTAAGGGGTACGGTTTGGCCGGCGTCGGTGCGCAGGGTGGCCACCGTATCCTTCAGGGCGTAAGCCCCGTTGGGCACAACCGTTTGCACGGTGCCGCTCACACCGGGAGGCACCATAAGTTTGTGCACAATGGCGGGGGTTTCGGGGCAGGTGGCATAGATCTGCCCCTGCTCCAGCCGGTCGCCGGGCTGCACGGTCAGGGTCACGTCCCACTTTTTTTGTTCGTTTAAGGACGGCACCGTGGCGCCTTTGGCCACAAAGGGGCCGCACTGGGCTTCAATTTCAGGCAGGGGCCGTTCAATACCGTCAAAAATATTGCCCAAAATGCCGGGGCCCAGGGTGAGGGCCAGAGGGTTGCCGGCAGGGAACACCGGCTCGCCTACCTTCAGGCCGGTGGTGACTTCATACACCTGAATGGTGGTAACGCCATCCCGAATGCCGATCACTTCGCCCACCAGCCGCTGGTTTCCTACGTATACCATTTCCTGCATAAAAAAGCCTTCGGTTTCCCGCACGGTCACCACCGGGCCGTTTATGCCGTTTATCACTTTGCCGTTCAAAAAATCGCCTCCCGATCCAAGGCCGGTCATTCTATCACCAGGCCGGATGATTCCCGAAACCATTGTTCCTGCGCCTGCAGGCGGCTGTCCAGGGTGTCGTCCACCATCAGGGCGCCGTCGGGCGAGGTGACGGTTATGCCGCCAAGCTGAATGGAATCGTCGATGTGCAGGGTGATGGAACGCCCCAGCCGGGCGCTAACCGCGGCGGCGTGGGCCCGGTCTTGTTCGCGCATGTGCAGCACGGCGCACCGGCCCTGCATGGTTTGGTGAATGCGCTGGGCGGAGGCCACCAAAAAGTCTTCATAAGCGGGGGTTTGGGTAAAGGCGGCAATGCGTTCGCGCGCCTTGGCAAACACTTCCTGCCGAATGGCTTCCCGCCGCCGGAACAGGTCGGCCCGGGCTTCGTTATCGGCGGCGCTTATCTGCCGGCCGCTTTCTTCCTGAATTTCTGCCAAACGGGCTTGCACCAGCTGGTCGGTTTCCTCCTGCGCTTTGGCGCGGGCCCGGTCCAGGGCTTCCTGCCGGCGGGCGCGGGCGTCCTCCAAAAGAGCCTGTTCCTGCCGGTCGGCCGTTTGCTGAATGTTTTGCAAAATCGCTTTTAATGCCGCGGGATCCGGCATGACAAACACCTCACATTTTCAGGCCGATGGCTTCCCGGATATACCGGGTGACCGAATCGGCCGAGCGGCCCGACCCGTGACGGTCGGGTATTTCCAGCACCAGCGGGCGGGAGCAGTGCAGCTTCATATCATCCACCAAATCGCCGGCCACGCCGGTGAGTTTTTCGGTTATGAGCACCAGCCCCACCTGGGGGTCGTTCACACACGCCTGCAAGGCGGCTTCCACCTGGTCGCGGGTTTGGGCCATGGTACCTTCAATGCCGGCCAGCCGCAAGCCCACCAGCGTGTCGTGATTATCGCTGATACAATAATATTTCATGGTTACGCGTTAATGATCATAAAGGAGATGATCACGCCGTACAAAGCCAGCGTTTCGCCCAGGGCCACAAAGATCAGGGCTTTACCGAAGGCTTTGGGGTCTTCGCTGGTGGCGCCGATGGCCGCCGGAATGCCGGCCGCCAGCGCAATGCCGCCGCCAATAGAAGCCACGGCGGTGCACAGCCCGGCCGAAAGATATTTTAACCCGTCAGCCGAAGCCGAAGCCGCCTGGGCGGCTGCGGCGGTATCTCCTTCCGCCAGCACGGTGGTGGCGCCCAAAATGAGCAGCGCGGTGAGCGAAACCAGCGTGGCAAAGTGGAACTTCATGGCGCGGGTGGGACTTTTGCCCGTTTTAACGCAGCGCAGGGCTACATAAATAGCGGCAAAGATCGCCACCGGGGGAATGAGAAACATGGCAATGGAATAAGCGTTCATAATGAGTACCTCCAAAATACTAACAAATCAATATTGCAAGGGGCGGAACTCGCGTCCGGCGCCCTCAAAAAAGCGGTTGAACATTTCATAAAATTCCAAACGCAGGCTTTGCACGCCCACCAGCAGACCTTCCAGCGCCAGCACAAACACGTTGCCGAACACGGCCAGTATCACGCCGAACACACCGCCGGCCATTTCCGCAAGGGAAAGAAACACCATCATCATGCTGGCGTGCACCAGGGCAAAGGCGCCAACCCGCAAAAACGAAACCGTGTTGGTCACGTAAGAAAGCAGGGCTTCAAACAGTTCAAAAAAGCCTTGGGTCAAATAGCCGCCCCAGCTTTCGGGCTGCCAGTCTTTGCGGCCGTCGGCCAGCTTTTCCAGGGGTTCTTTCAGCCACAACAGCACAATGGGCAGCAGCACCCCGCCGTATACCAGCGGCGCCGTGGGCAGCGAAAGATCCAAAACCATGTTCAGCACAAGCGCCACCACCGAAGCGTACAGCACAAAGCCGGTAATGCCGTTTTCGCTGAACAGGGCGGCCCCCATGCGGTGCTGCTTAAAGCAGGAATACACGTTTACCAGCAGCGCCACCATCATCAGCACCACGCCGATGGCTATCGCGCCGAACAGCACGGTCATAATATTGTCGGAAGCCATCACTTCAAAGGGCTTTTCCTGCAGGCCAACGGCCCGGTACAAAGGATCCAGCCAGTGTTCATACCCGAACACCGAACCGAAGATCAGCCCGAAAAAGGCGCCCGAAAGGCCGCAGGGCAGCAGCAGCCGGCCCAACTCCATGCCCCGGTGTTTATACATGTAAAAGTATCCCACCAGCGCCAGCACCAGCCCCTGGCCCAGGTCGGCAAACATAATGCCGTAAAGCAGGGTGTAGGTGATGGCCACAAAGGCGGTGGGGTCTATTTCACCGTAAGTGGGCATGCCGAACATTTTGGTATAAAACTCAAAGGGACGGGCAAACAGCCGGTTTTTCAGCCGCACCGGCGGCGAAAGGGCTTCCACCTGGTCGCTGTCGGCCACGGTCATGTCTATTTCGGCCAGGGTTTTGATCCGGTCGTCAAATCCGGGCAGATCCCGGGCGGGCACCCAGCCGATCAAAATAAAGTGCCCGGCCCGCAGGGCGGCATATTTGCGCAGTTCGGCCAGCCGCACCGCCCGCTGCAGATAGGAATACATTTTGTCGCACAGCCCGTCTTGCCGGTCCCAGTAGCCGGCCAGTTGGGCCCGCAGGTCTTCGGCCTGCTGTTCGTCGGGCAACAGCTGTTCCTTTAACTGGTCTATGGCTTCCGCCGGGGTGGAAACCGCGTCCGGCACGTGCAGGCGTTCAAAAAACAGCACCGCAAAGGTCATGTCCACCCGGTCGGCGGCGTCCTTGGGGGTAATGTACATGCCCCAGCAATACACGTCGTCGGTAGAAAAGGGGATAAACAGCACGTTGTTGTCCCGCTGGGCGTACTGCATGGCGGCGTCGTAACTGGTAACGGGCAGGCGGCCGAAGCGGATATCCACAAATTCGCAGTCAAACAGGTCCCGCAGGGGCACGTCCATGCCGGCAAAATGCTCCAGCTGGGTGGCGCAGGCGCGGCAATATTCAATTTCGTTGTTCAGCGTATCCAGCTGCCGGCGCAGGTCGCCCACGGCTTTTTCCATTTCATCGATCTGCCGCGCGCAGTCCTCGTCGGTCATGGCCGGGTCAAAGGCCACGGTTTTGGGCTGCTTGCCGGCGGCGTCGGCAATGGCCTGCAGCCGTTCCAGCAATTGGCGGGCCGTGGCGTCGGCAGGGGCTTTGGCGGTTTGCTTAAGCGAGGCAAACCGTTCACCGGCCGATTCGGGCTGAAAACATCCGCTGTCCACGCACACCTTCAGCACCTCGTCCAACCGGGCGGCGTCGCCGGTCAGGGTCACA
>CADBNN010000045.1 GCA_902796075.1 Oscillospiraceae bacterium
AGGGCGTTTGGGGGAATGATATCTTTTAAATAACACCTTGAAAAATGGCATAACAAAACCCCGAAACCGCTGTGGTTTCGGGGTTTTTCGAACCGATATCTTTTTCGGTTCGCAATATTGGCTGCTCAGGCAGGATTTTCTTCTCACGAACGCAACAGTCCCCCGGACTGTTGCTCCCAAAGCCGCCGTCGCGTTGCTCGGCGCCATTGGAGTTCGTTTCAAATCCTGCACTTGAAATAAAAACCGACAATGCCAAAAGGCACCGTCGGTTTTTTGTATAAGACCGCCAAAATGATACAAAATCAAGGTAAAAGCGCCTAAAAGATACACGCCCGCCGCTTAGGCAAACAGAAATTAATCTGTCAGTTTTTCAGGAAATCCATTTCATGCGTGTGAATGAAATCATATAACTTTTGCGAAAGGTCGCGTCCAATCAAACAATTATCCAGTTCATCTAATTTCTTACCTGTATCATCATCAAAAGCATCCATGATTTTGTTTCTCGTTTCACAATCTCTTGGGACTGCACCTTTTGGAAAGATTTGCATAGCAGAAATAAGCACTTCTGCATATTCCTTATCTATTCTCTTAAGCGCTTCAATCGTTTCAATAGTCAAGTCATCAGAATTGTTAGACAAAAACTGTGAAATCCCCCCATTACCAACTTCCCCTACAAATAAGACACAAAGCAAGAAATCTTTTACGCATGTGCAATTGATCAATTCGGGATTCCAATTACATTTTCTCATAAAGTACTCATACGCATCGATTATTACATTTTCTGAAAAATCTCTTGAAAGTATCTCTTCTATATCCAAATTCCGATTTTGCCAGTCCTTCATATCCTTTTCAAACCGTTTGCGATTGAATCCATTTTTCTTCAGATTTTTCTTTATTTGTCTTTTATTTTTATAGCGCTGAATGAAATCTTTTATGAAACCCATTAGATTATCCTCCACAAATCCCAGTTTGTCGCTCTCTTTTTTTCTGATTAGTATAGCATAAAAATGTGTGTTTTTCAATCCTTTAGCATGCAATCCCCCCGGCGTTAGCGCACATAAGAAAAATAAATGATATATCGCTTGCGCGATATGATATACGGCTTACGCCGCATGATATATTTGCTGACGCAAATATGATATAATATCCGTTCCTTCATACGCCGCAGGCGTATATCATATCCGTGAGGATATATCATACCGAAGGTATATCATCCGTTCCAAAAAGGAACGGATATCATTGAAAGAAGCCTGATTTGGTAGACAAATCAGGCTTCTTTCATGGTTGCGGAGGCAGGATTCTCTTCTCACGAACGCAACAGTCCCCCGGACTGTTGCTCCCAAACCTTGCTTTGCAAGGTTTGGAGTTCGTTTCAAATCCTGCACCTTGAAATAAAAACCGACAATGCCAAAAGGCACCGTCGGTTTTTTGGTTGCTCAGGCAGGATTTTCTTCTCACGAACGCAACAGTCCCCCGGACTGTTGCTCCCAAAGCCGCCGTCGCTGCGCTCGGCGCCATTGGAGTTCGTTTCAAATCCTGCACCTTGAAATAAAAACCGACAATGCCAAAAGGCACCGTCGGTTTTTTGGTTGCGGAGGCAGGATTTGAACCTACGACCTCGAGGTTATGAGCCTCGCGAGCTACCGGACTGCTCCACTCCGCGTTATTTTGTCAGCAAAAGCATTATACACCCGGCGGCCGCAAAAAGCAACCCCCATTTTTAATTTTTTTCAAAATCTGCATGGCAGCGCTGTTGGCGCTATATAACGATCGACAGTTCGCCCGAAAATTCGACGGTTTGCCGGGCGTACTGCAACACGGCGTGAACGGCCGGCGGCGCCGATATATGAAACCGCACCCCGTTTGCCTGCCGCTGCCAACAAACCGCAACGGGGCCTTGCGGCGTTTGCATGCTGCCTTTGGCAAAAGCCAGCTGCCGCGGCGTTTTGGGGGCGATGATCAAATCTTCATAGCCGCCGGTCCCCGCTTTTTGCGTGATGCCCAGAATGGAATGGAACAGCTGTCTGACGCATCCGCCGAACATGGGGTGGTCGTGAGAGCCGCCGCCTTGCCATGTTTCCCACAGGGTGGTGGCATGGTGGCGTTTCATATACAAAAACGAGCCGGGCTTTTCACTTTGCAGCAGGGTAAAGGCCGTGTCTTCACAGCCGTTTTCAAACAGCACTTCCAGCAAAATATCGGTGCCTAAAATGCCGGTATCAAAGCGCCCTTCGGCGCGGTACCGTTCGGCTAACCGCTCAATAAACGGCCGGTCGGACCGCAGACCGGCCCACACGGCAAAAGCGTCGGCCCCCTGCACGCCGCCGCAGTAGGTTTCGCCGTTATAAAAATGCGCGTTCACCGCGGCAATGGCTTCTTGTGCCGGTGTGTGAAAATCGGGGCGATCCCGTCGGCCCAGTATGTTGGCGATATGTTCCACCAGCGCCAACACTTTAATATAGTAAACCGTATTCACAAAAGCGGGCGGCAGCGCCACCGGCTGCAAGGTACACCAGTCGCCCAAACACCAGCCGCCGTCTTCTTCTTTTGTGATCAATCCGTTTTCACAGCGCGCGTGCAAGTATGCCAGCCACTTGAGCATGGGAATATAACATTCCGCCAGCAGTTGCCGGTCGCCGAACTGCCGGTAATACGCGTATGGCACAAATACGATGGCGCAGCCCCATCCGCCCGGACCGCCGCCGCCGCCCATAAACGGCGCCGTGTGCTGCACGTGGCCGCTGGCAGGGTCTTGGCAATCTAAAATGTCCTGTATCCATTTCCGGTAAAAGGCTTGGCTGTCCAGCGTCATCATCGCAGCCGGGGCGCACAACTGGCCGTCGCCGGTATAGCCCAGCCGTTCCCGGTGGGGGCAGTCGGAAGGGAAACTGCCGTGCATATTATTGAGCTGCGTGCGAATAAAGGCGCGATATAAATAATCAAGCCCTTCGCCGGCGCTTTCAAAGGCGGCGGTAACAGGCGTGTTGCTGTGGATCACCAAAACCTCCGCTTTTTCAAAATCTCCTTCAATTTCAAAATAGCGAAAAGCATGCCAAACAAATTGGGGCTGAAACCAGCGCCCGGTGCCGTCGGCCACAAACACGTCGGTCATGATCTGATGCCGACCCGAAGCGGTTTTATAATGGCAGCCGGTGGAATCAAACTGCAAAGCGTGGTCGGCGGTGACGTTTTCGGCAAACCGAAGGGTAATGGTTTGGCCGGCAGGGGCGGTGGTATAAACGCGCACCACGCCGCTTACGTTTTCTCCCACGTCAAAAACGGTTTTGGCGCCGGTTTTCGCAACCGGCCGGGGCATGATGGTCGCCATGACTTTATCCGGCGTGCCGATTTGCGGGCACAGCAGGGTATCCATATCATCCGCTGTTGTTACCGGCCGTTCTTCAGACGAAACGGCGCAGGGGTCCACCACTTCACCGACGAACAGATTGCTGTAACGGATCTCGCTTTCGGTGCAAACCTCACTGCCGTCGGAATCGATCGTCAGTTTACCGGCGGCCGATTCGATTTCGATATGGTACAGGGCTTTCAGCGTGTCGCCAAAAAAGGTAGGCCCTTCCGCCGTGCGTTCGGTTTGGCGATACCAACCGTTGCCCAGCTGCACGCACAGCACGTTTTCACCCGGCTTGAGCAGCGAGGTGATATCGTACGTGTAATAATACACGCGGTGGCGCGTTTGGTCGCGGGTGGGATAGTGAAACTGTTCGGTGGGGCGTTTGTGATAGTCGCTGGCCACCGGTATAAACCAATCGTCCGATACCGGCACACCGTTGATTTTGGCCGCAAAATAACCAAGCCCCGTAATATACAGCGTGGCTTTTTGGGCCGGAGCCGCTTCAAATCGGCGCACAATAACGGGCGAAGCCCACTCTTTGGGGGCGCAAACCCACTTGGCTTGCGCAAAAGGATCAAGTTGTTTCATGCACGGCTCCTTATTGCATTACATGGCTGCTTCGCTTTCCGGCAACCGGTCTTTATTCTATGCGGTCGTGACTGTAAAAATATTTGATGATATCCCGCCGGGTGATGATGCCGATGAAAGAGCCCAGATCGTCTACCACCGGCACAAAGTTTTGGGTGCAGGCTTTGTCCATAAGTTGTTCTACCGACGCGGTGATGTTCACCGGTTCATAGGTGCGGTGGCGTTTCACGGCCGAAAGGGGCTTTTTTTCAATATTCTTGCGGCCGATGCGGTGCAGGGGAGAGCTTTTGGCTTCGTCGCCGGTCAAATACCACAAAAAATCCCCTTCCCGAATGGCGTCTACATATTGGCCGTTCCGGCTGATGACCGGAATGGCCGTATAACCGTGGTGCCGCATTTTTTCCAAACCCTGGCGCACGGTAAAATCATCATACAAAAAAGCGACTTCGCTTTTGGGCGTGAGAAAGAACGCAATATTCATACGTGAGACCTCCTTGCTTTCTTCTGCTTTCATCATAAACGAAATCCGGACAAAATGCAATGCCAAAATGCCAAAACGGGGTTTTTCTTTTGCATACGGGGCAATCCTCTTGACGACCCGCCCGTCGGTTGGTATAATAAACAAAAAACCAGGCCTGGAGGGACCGTGACATGAAACGTTTTATGGGTTGGATACTGTGCCTTGCGCTGGTTTGCGCGGCGGTGTGCGCCGTGCCGGCGCGGGCGGCAGGCTACATCGACATGCCGTCTTTTTTTGCGGACGACATGCTGTTTGAACAAAACAAACCCATGAATATTTGGGGCACGGGCAGTGCGGGCACCCGCGTGCAGGCACAGCTGTTAACGGCCAAAGGCGATTTGCTGGAGCAGGTGGAAACCACCGTGACCGACGGCCGCTGGCAAGTGTCGTTCGCCCCCCGGGCGGGCGGCTATGACGCGTATGGTATCCGCCTGCTGGCCGACGGGCAGGAAATGAAATATATCCGCAACGTGCTGGTGGGCGAACTGTGGCTGGCCAGCGGTCAATCCAACATGGAATTCCGGCTGGACTGGGCCGTGGGGGGCAGGGAAGCGCTGGACGCGGCCGACGACCCCTATTTTCGGGTGCTGATGATGCCGGGCGATCCCTACGGCACCGGCGGCAACCATCCCACCCGGCCGGCCGAAGATATCCGCGGCTGCTGGTGGGCCACCGGGCAGGATCCTTACGACCTGGCGGGCATGTCGGCCATGGCCTATTTTATGGCTCAAAAACTGCGGGCGGACCTGAACGTGCCGGTGGGTGTTATCAACACGGCGCTGGGCGCCACCAAGATCCAAACCTGGCTCACCCGCGAAAGCATTGAAAACAGCCCCGCCGTTAAGGCGGCTTTGCAGCGGTCTAACCTGTATGTTACCGAAACGCAAATGGACGAAATGCTGGCCGATTACCAGTGCATGACGGCCATGTTCAACAGCAAAGTGGGCCCGCTGGCCGGCATGAATCTGGCCGGCATGGTGTGGTGCCAGGGCGAGGGCAACCGGGAAAGCCCGCCCAGTAACGACGGTTTTTACACGGCGGCGCTGTTGGCGCTGGCACAAGGCTACAGCCGGGTGTTCGGTTTTGCCAACGGGGATATGCCTTTGCTGGCGGTGCATATCGCCAACCATCCTTACCGGGGGGACGCCTGGAATATTGCCAAATGGATAGAAGAAGTGGACGACGCGGTGGCGCAAAATCCCCATATTTACCACGTGCCGCTGTATGACGTGCCCCTTACTTACCAGTCGCCGCCTTCGCCTTCGGCGGCCTACGCCATCCATCCCAATCACAAGCGGGAACCGGGCGAGCGGGCGGCCGTTGTGGCGCTTAACAATCTGTACCGGCACAATGAATGCTTGGCGCCCCGGGTGCGTTCTTTCACCCAAGACGGGGACAGTTTGCTTGTGCGTTTCGATCACGTGGGCCGGGGCCTTGCCACCTTGTCCGGCGGCCGGGGCGTGCGGGGCTTTACGGTAGCGGGGGACGATAAGATTTACGCCCCTGCCTATGCCCGCATTGAAAGCGCCGACACGGTGCGCGTCTGGAACGACGGCGTGGCGGCCCCCACCCGGTTTACCTACGCCTTTGTTTCTTATGCCCAAAGCGCCGATTTGTGCAACAGTTACGGCATACCGGCCGTGCCTTACCGGGCCAACCGGCAGGATAAACTGATGACCGCCAACGAATGGCTGCTGTGCGACGACGACACCGTGTTTATAGACGACGGTATGTACGGCGCCTTTGAGCCCACCTGGCATGCCGCCGGCGATAACGCGACGGTGACCATTGACCGGAATGACGTGTTTGACGGCACCGGCGCCGTGCGGTTTGCCTATCCGGCGGGGGGCGGGGCCGCGGCGGCGGAATACGGCTATTCCCTTATGGACCTGCGCATTACCCGCTACGCCTGCATTTCGCTTATGCTGAAAAACGACGACGACCGGCCCAAAACCGTGCGGTTGCTGTTGGGCAGCCGGGAAAAAGAGACCCGCTGGATGCTGGCTGCCGCCGGGGCGGAGGAGAGCTTTGCCGTTACCCTGCCGGCCCACAGCCCCTACACCCGTTACAGCTTTGTTACCGCCACGGTAAAGGGCTATAACACCGAAGAGCGGCCCAGTTTGCTTGCCGCCAACCATTTGGAAGTGCTGGTGGAAGACGCGGCCGCCGGCAACGTGCTGATAGACAGTGTGACTCTGGGCACCCATGTGCCCGAAAAGCCGGTTTCATCGCTGGAACCGGTGGTGCCCGTGCCGTCCCGCGTGCGCTTTGGCGATGTGAACGAGGACGGCGACGTGAACGCGGCCGACGCCCTGCGGGTGCTGCTGCACGCGGTGGGCAAGCGCCTTTTGACCGACAACGCCTTTTTGGCCGCCGACGTGGACGGCAGCGGCACGTTAGACGCCAAGGACGCCCTGCTCATTCTCAAAAAAGCCGTTGGCAAGATCGACGCCTTTCCTGTGGAGGCCGTGTGATCGTCTTCCTTTTTTACCGTATACGCCGGCCGTCGCGGGAGATCTGTTCTCCGGCGGCCGGTTTTTTTGCGGGCCGGGGGACGGCGGGAGACGCCCAGCGAAAAACACCGGGTTTTTCTTGGAAAAAACCATTGACAAAACGATAAAATGTGATTATAATTAACACGTGAATGTTAGTTTTTAACATTTTGCAACAAATCACGGCAGATCGGGGGCGATGAGGATGAGCTTTAACCGACGGGAGAAGATTTTGGAACTTCTGCGGGAGCAGGATACCATTATGCTGAAGGATCTGGAAAAACAATTTCCCGAAGTGTCCAGCATGACCCTCCGGCGTGATCTTGAATTTTTTGAAAAAATAGGGGAAGCGATCCGGATTCGCGGTGGCGCCCGGCATATCAAATCTCTTGGTACTCAGGAAGATCTGTATGCTTTACGTGCTGTTAAAAATCCGGTCGCCAAAGAGCGGATCGCCCGCATGGCCGCCGGCTATGTGGAAACCGGCCGCTCTATTTTTATGGATTCCGGTTCCACCGGCATGAGCTTTGCCCGTGCGCTGCCCGATTTGAATCTGTCTATCCTCACCGGCGCGCCCAACGTGGCGATGGAAGTATCCAAACGCTACAAACCCAGCGTTACCCTCATCGGGGGACTCATCAACCGCAACACCCTGTCGGCGTCGGGCTCCCAGTCTATGGCCTTTATTCAAAATTTGAATTTTGATATGGCCTTTTTGGTGGCTTCGGCTTTTTCGGCCGACCACGGCTTCACCTGCGGCAATTCGGACGAATGCGAACTGAAAAAAGCCATTGCCGCCAAAGCCAGCCGCACCATTATGATGGTGGACAGCTCCAAATTCAACAAATCCATGCCCTACACCTTTGCCACCCTGGCCGACGTGGACGTGCTCATCACCGACCGGCGGCCGGACGACCAGATCATGGAAATGGCCCGCCAAAGCGGAACAACGGTTATTTTTGATTAAGACCCTGCGGGTCGTAATCTCGCGATATTTATTAAGGAGGAATCATTCATGGCAACACCCGTAATGATGCCGAACGTGGGTATTACAGTGGAAAGCTGTATTTTGACCACCTGGCACAAGAAGAAAGGCGACGCAGTGAAAAAAGGCGACGTACTCTTCACTTACGAAACCGACAAATCCACCCTGGACGAAGAATCCCCCGTGGACGGTATTATGCTGGAACAATTTTTTAACGAGGACGATGACGTGCCTACCATGACCAACGTGTGCGTGATCGGTAAGGAAGGCGAAAGCACCGCCGAATTTGCGCCCAAGGCCAAGGCCGCCGAAGCTCCTGCCGAAGCCGCCGCACCCGCCGCCGCGCCCGCCGCCGAAGCGACGCCCGCCGCACCGGCCGCTCCCGTGGCCGCCGCACCGGCCGCCCAAGGCGAATTTGTTAAAATTTCGCCCCGCGCCCGCGCGCTGGCCCAAAAAGCCGGCGTAGACGCCCGCTTTGCCGGCGCCACCGGTCCGGAAGGCCGCATTATTGAACGTGACGTGCGCGCATTGATCGAAAACGGTCCTTCCGCCACGCCTGCCGCCGCCGCCGCGTTTGCCGGCCAGGGCGGTACCGGCATCGGCGGTAAATTCGCCGTAGCCGACATCGGCGCCGCCGCGCCCGCGCAGCAAGCCGCCGCGCCCGCCGCCGAATATGTGGACGAAAAACTGCCCAACATCCGCAAGGCCATTGCCAAGCAAATGGTATCCTCCTTGTCTACCGCAGCCCAGCTCACCCACACCACCAGCTTCGACGCTACCGAGATCATGGCCTTCCGCAAAAAGGTCAAGGCGTCGGGCGAAAAACTGGGTCTTGCCAATATCACCCTGAACGATATTATTCTGTTTGCCGTTTCCCGCGTGCTGGCCAAGCCCGAACACCGGGCCCTGAACGCCCACCTGCTCAACGGCGACACCATGCGCTTCTTTAACGGCGTGCACCTGGGCGTGGCGGTGGATACCGACCGCGGCCTGGTGGTGCCCACCATCCATCATGCCGAAAAACTCAGCCTGAACGAGATCGCCGCCAAGTCCAAAGAACTGGCCGGCATCTGCAAAGCGGGCAACGCCACCCCCGATCTGCTTTCGGGCGGCAGCTTCACCGTTTCCAACCTGGGCTCTTACGGCATTGAAAGCTTCACTCCGGTCATCAACACGCCCCAAACCGCCATTCTGGGTGTGGATACCATCACCACCCGCATTCGCGAAGTGAACGGCGAAATCAAAACCTATCCTGCCATGGGCTTGTCGCTGACCTACGACCACCGCGCGGTGGACGGCAGCCCCGCCTCCCGCTTCCTGGTGGATTTGAGAGACGCGCTGGAGAATTTCTCCCTGCTGCTGAGCAAATAAGGAGGCGTTACGCATGGAACTGTTTGACCTGATCGTACTGGGCGGCGGCCCCGGCGGTTACAACGCCGCCGAAAAAGCGGCCAAAGGCGGCCTTAAAACCGCTGTGATCGAAAAGCGGGCCCTGGGCGGCGTGTGCCTGAACGAAGGCTGCATCCCCTCCAAAGCCCTGCTGTATTCCGCCAAGATCTTTGATTATATGCACCACGGCGACGTGTACGGCGTAACCTGCAAAGACGCGGCCATTGACCAGAAAAAAGTGATCGCCCGCAAAAACAAGGTGGTCAAAATGCTGGTGGGCGGCGTGGGCGCCACCATGAAAAAAGCCGGCGTTACCGTGATCCCAGCCATGGGCACCATTCAGGGGCGCGACGCGGAAGGCTTCAAAGTGGAAGCCGACGGCAAAGTGTATGGCTCCAAATATTTGCTCATCTGCGCCGGGTCCGAAGCGGTGGTACCGCCCATTCCCGGCCTGCGGGAAGGCCTGAAAGACGGCTTTGTGCTCACCAACCACGAAATTCTGGACCTGGAAGAGATCCCCCAAAAGCTGGCCGTTATCGGCGGCGGCGTCATCGGGCTGGAAATGGCTTCCTACTTCAATTCCGTGGGCAGCCAGGTCACCGTGATCGAAATGCTGGATAAGATCGCCGGCCCCACTGACCGGGAGATCTCCAACATCCTCATGAAGAATTACGAAAAGAAGGGCATCACCTTCAAACTGGGCTGCAAAGTCACCGCCGTGGGCGACGGCAAAGTCACCTTTGAAGAAAACGGCGAAGTGAAGTCGGTGGAAGCCGACAAGGTGCTGTGCGCCATCGGCCGCCGCGCCGTTACCACCGGCTACGGTCTGGAAACCCTGAACGTGGAACTGGAACGGGGCGCCATTAAAACCGACGAGTTTATGAAAACCAACGTGGCCGGCCTGTATGCCGCCGGCGACGTGAACGGCAAGATCATGCTGGCCCACACCGCTTACCGCGAAGGGGAAGTGGCTGTGAACAACATGCTGGGCAAAAAAGACCGCATGCGCTACAACGCCATTCCCAGCGTGATCTACACCAACCCCGAAGTGGGCTGCGTGGGTGAAACCGAAGATTCCGCCAAGGCCAAGGGGCTGGACGTGGAAGTGGTGAACCTGCCCATGGCCTACGCCGGCCGCTATGTGGCCGAAAACGAAGGCGGCAACGGCATTATCAAGGTGATCGTGGATAAACAGTACCACCGGGTGCTGGGCGTGCATATGATCGCCAACTACGCCGCCGAGATCATTTACGGCGCTGCCATGATGATCGAAACCGAAGCCACCATCGACAATCTCAAAGAGATCGTGTTTCCCCATCCGACCGTCAGCGAAGCCCTGCGGGAAGCGCTGTTTGAAGTGAAATAATTTGGTATTCTGTAAAGGAGTGTACGCATATGCCCAAATCAATGTTTGTTAACCCCGAAGAAAAGTTCGCCAAACGGACTATCACCTTTAAGGATATTCCGGTTTGCGAATACAACAAAACGGTTGCCGAAGAAAAAGGCAACTTTACCAAGGAAGAATTCCTGGGTATGTACGCCGACATGGTGGCCATCCGTGAATTCGAAACCATGCTGCAATCCATTAAATTGCAGGGCGAATACAACGGCAAAAAATTCACCTATCCCGGCCCCTCCCATCTGGCCATCGGTGAAGAAGCCACCGCTGTGGGCCAAGCCTTCACCCTGGGTGTGGACGATTTTATTTTCGGTACCCACCGCAGCCACCACGAAGTGATCGCCAAGGCCCTTTCCGCCATCCGCAAGCTGTCGGACGAAGAACTGGAAAAGATCATGAAGTCCTTCAATTCCGGCAAAAACTATGAGATCGTGAAGAAGTATTCCACCGCCACCAACGTAAAAGACCTGGCCCGCGACTTCTTTATGTACGGCATTACCTGCGAACTGTTCGCCAAGGACGCCGGCTTCTCCCGCGGTTTGGGCGGTTCCATGCACGCGTTCTTCCTGCCCTTCGGCATTTTCCCCAACAACGCCATCGTGGGCGGCTCCGGCCCCATCGCTACCGGTGTTGCGCTGTATAAAAAGTGCAACAAAAAGCCCGGCATCGTGGTTGCCAACGCCGGTGACGGTGCCGCGGCCCGCGGCCCTGTTTATGAAGCCATGAACTTTGCCGCCATGGACCAGTATAACGAACTGTGGGAAGACGGCTACAAAGGCGGCCTGCCCATCATCTTCAACTTCAACAACAACCATTACGGCATGGGCGGCCAAACCAAGGGCGAAACCATGGCCTACGGCGATCTGGCTCGTTTGGGCTGCATTGCGCAAAACCAAATGAACGCCGAACGCATCAACGGTTGGAACCCCCTGGCGGTCATCGACGCCTATCGCCGCAAACGCAAACTGCTGGAAGAAGGTAAAGGCCCCGTGCTGCTGGACGTGGTCACCTACCGTCTGTCCGGTCACTCCACCTCCGACGCCATGAGCTATCGCACCAAGGAAGAATTGGACGCCTGGAGCGCGCTGGATCCGCTGAAAGTGTTCCCGCAGCAGATCATCGACGCCAAGGTAGCCACCAAAAAGCAGGTGGAAGCCGTGCGCGAAGAGATCATCGACCGCAACCACAGAATGTTCGCCCTGGCCTCCGATCTGGAGATCTCCCCCTACACCGATTATGACAAGGATCCCGACCATATCGCGGGCATCATGTTCTCTAACGGCGACGTGCCCAAAATGGACGACCGGCCCTGCGAAGTGCGCCAGCCCAAGGAAGAAAACGAGCGCGTTAAGAAGATCGCCCGTTCTCAACGCTACGCCTTTGACGAAAACGGCCAGCCCTATCCCAAAGCCAAGCTGTACAACATCCGCGACGGTTTGTTTGAAGCCATTATGGATAAGTTCTATGAGGATCCCACCCTCATCGCCTACGGCGAAGACGTGCGTGACTGGAACGGCGCGTTCGCTGTGTATCGGGGCTTGACCGAAGCGCTGCCCTATCATCGTCTGTTCAACGCTCCCATTGCCGAATCCGCCATCGTCGGTTCGGCAGTAGGCTACGGCATGGCCGGTGGCCGCGTGATCGCGGAACTGATGTATGCCGACTTTATCGTCTGCTCGGGCGACGAAGTGTTCAACCAAATGGCCAAATGGCAGGCCATGTCGGCCGGCGGGCTGAAAATGCCCGTGGTGCTGCGCGTGCCCGTAGGCTTCAAATACGGCGCCCAGCACTCCCAGGATTGGACCGGCCTGTGCGCCCACGTGCCCGGCCTTAAAGTGGTTTATCCCGTAACGCCTTACGACGCCAAGGGCCTGATGAACACCGCTTTGAAGGGCACCGACCCGGTGTGCTTCTTTGAAAGCCAGCAGCTGTATGACAAGGGCGAAGAATTTGTGAAGGAAGGCGTGCCCGAGGGTTATTACGAGATCCCCTTCGGCGAACCCGCCGTGCGTACCGAAGGTAAGGACGTTACCATCCTCACCATCGGCGCCACCCTTTACACCGCCATGGCGGCCGAAAAGATTCTGCGCGAACAGTATGGCATCACCGCCGAAGTCATCGACGCCCGTTCCGTGGTTCCCTTCAACTACGAAAAGGTCATCGAATCGGTCAAAAAGACCGGCCGCATCGTGCTGGCTTCCGACGCTGTTACCCGCGGCAATATCCTGAACGATATGGCCCAAAACATCACCAGCCTCGCCTTTGATTATCTGGACGCGCCTCCGGTCGTGGTGGCTTCCGAAAACTGGATCACCCCCGCTGCCGAATACAAAGAGCAGTTCTATCCGCAGCCCAGCTGGATCATCGACGCCATTCATGAAAAGCTGCTGCCCATCCCCGGCTACGTTGCCAAGCACAGCTACACCAATGAAGCGCTCATCCGCAGAGCCAAGAGGGGCGTATAATTTCGCTTAACCCACGCAAGGGGCCGTTTGACCGGTGGTGAAACGGCCCCCTTTTTTAGGAGATTTACCATGTACGTCGTGCGTTTGACCTCCACCGACCCTTACCGCAATCTGGCTGCCGAAGACTATTTGCTGCACGGCAAAACGGGCAACTGGTTTGTGCTGTGGCGCAACGCCCCCTGCATTGTGGTGGGGCGCAACCAAAATACCCATGCCGAAATCAACCCCGATTACGTGCGTACCCACCACATTCCCGTGGTGCGGCGGCTCACCGGCGGCGGGGCGGTGTTTCACGATTTGGGCAACGTGAACTATACCCTCATCGAAGAAAACGCCGCCGACAAATTCGGCAATTACGCCGTGTTTGCCAAACCGGTGCTGGCGGTGCTGCACAAGCTGGGCGTGCCCGCGCAGCTTAACGGCCGCAACGATCTGGTGATCGGCGGGCAAAAGTTTTGCGGCAACGCCCAAACCATGTGGCACGGCCGCATGATGCACCACGGCTGCATTTTGTTTGCGGCCAACGTGGCCCATCTGGCCGAAGCGCTGCGGGTCAATCCCTTAAAAATCCAAAGCAAGGGCATTCAGTCGGTGCGCAGCCGGGTCACCAACGTGGCCGACCATTTGGCCGTTCCTCTCACGGTGGAACAGTTTGCCGACCGGCTGGCCGAAGAAATGCTGGCCGACCCCGCCAACGAGCCCTATACTCTCACGGCGGAAGACGCGGCCGCCATTGAACGGCTGCGGGCGGAAAAATACGCCACCGACGAATGGAATTACGGTTACGAAAAGCCTTTTTCGTTTCAAAAAGAAACGCTGTTTCCCGGCGCAGGCCTGGTGTGCGTGCAAATGAACGTGCGGCACAACGCCATTGCCGACCTGCGGGTGACCGGCGACTTTTTCGGCCTGGCAGACGTGGCGGCGTTTGAAGCCGCCATGGTCGGCACGCCCTATACCCCCGCCGCCGTGGCGCAGCGGTTGGCGCAATTAGACTTTAACGCCTATTTCGCGGGCATTCCCGCCCGGGATTTTGTGAACGCTTTATTCTAAAAGGAGAGATACCTATGAAAGCAGTTATGTACGGCGCCGGCAACATCGGCCGGGGCTTCATCGGCCAGCTGCTGTCGCAATCGGGCTACCAGGTGGCCTTTGTGGACGTGGCGGAGCCGGTTATTGAACAACTCAACGCCCAGCACCAGTATCCCGTGCGCATTTTGTATAAGGATACGTACGAAGAAAGCATGGTGCAAAACGTTTCCTGCGTAGACGGCCGGGATCAAAACGCCGTTGCCGAAGCCATTGCCGAAGCCGACGTGATGGCTACCGCCGTGGGCGTGAACGTGCTCAAGTTCATTTTCGGCAACATTGCCGCCGGCCTTAAAAAGCGGTGGCAGGATCCCTCTAAAAAGCCCCTCAACATCATCATTTGCGAAAACCTCATCGGGGCCGACACCTATTTGAAGAGCGAGATCGCCAAACTGCTCACCCCCGAAGAACAAAAACTGCTGGACGAAAAAGTGGGCTTTGTAGAAGCCTCTATCGGCCGCATGGTGCCGGTGCAAACCGACGAAATGAAAGGGGACAACCCCCTGCGGGTGTGTGTGGAAAGCTACGGCGTGCTGCCGGTAGACAAGGCCGCTTTTAAGGGCGAGATCCCGCCCATTAAAAACATGCTGCCCTTTACGCCCTTTGAATTTTATATCGAACGCAAGCTGTTCATCCACAACATGGGCCACGCCTTCACCGCCTATCTGGGCTCCCTGATGGGGCTGGACTACATCTGGCAGGCCATTGAAGACCCCACCGTGGAACTGCTGGTGCAGCGGGCCATGCAGCAGTCGGGCATCGCTCTGGCCGCCAAGCACGGCGTGCCTTATATTGAGATCAACGACCACGTGCTGGACCTGCTCAACCGCTTCGGCAACCGCCAGCTGGGCGATACGGTCAAGCGGGTGGGCAACGATCTCAACCGCAAGCTCAATCCCAACGACCGCATCATCGGCGCGCTGAATATGTGCGTGGCCCAGGGCGTTACCCCCCGGTATATCTGCCTGGCCGCCGCCGCCGCCATGAACTTTAAGTACGACGAGGTTTCCCAAAAGCCCGCCGCCGAGTTGCTGGCCGACGTGTGCAAGATCGACGCCGCCAGCGAAGCCGGCAAGCTGATTTTGGCTTACGACGCGCTCATCAAAAACGGCGCCACCGTGCAGGAACTGCTGGCCGCCGTGCGGTAAAAATACGTTTCATCTCCCCGTCGGCAGGGCGCCTGCCGGCGGGTTTTTATTTGCCTTGCTTTTTGCGCGTGCGGGTAGTATAATAAAAGGTATAGCAGGCGGGCGCCTGCTGAGCCATAGAGCAAAGGAGAGAAAAAAAGTATGAAACGATTGCTGGCTGTTGTGTTGGCGCTGGCGCTGTGCCTGGGGCTGTTTGTTACAGCCGCTTCGGCCCGTGAAGCGTGTTACGGCGACGTGGACGGCAACGGGAATATCAACGCGTCCGACGCGCTGCGGGTGCTCAAGCACGCCGTGGGCAAAACCCGGCTGAACGGGGAACAGCAAACGCTGGCCGACGTGAACGCCGACGACGCCATCAACGCTTCCGACGCGCTGATGATCTTAAAACGGGCGGTGGGCAAGCTGTCCATCTTCCCGGTGGAAGATTCGTTTATTGGTAGAATTGCCATTGAAAAATTTCCGGTTTCTCTGCTGAAAAACGGCACGGCCGTTGTTATGGTGCGGGCGGAGGCCAACCAGTCTGTTTCGATCCGCTGCCAGGCCGGCAATCCGGACGTTTCCGTTCACTGGGCCCACGATTGGACCGAGTATGATCCCGACGTGTTGCCGTTGATCATCACGTCCCATACGGCGGTCGACCAGGACGTTTCTATCACGCTGTTTTTTGAAGGGCACGAATATATTGCCGCTTCCTTTACCGTATCGCTTTCATCCGGCAAGGGCCCGGCCCCTTATAAATGCGGTCACGGCTTGGGCGTAATGGATTTTGGCGTTTTTGCCGGCGCCGCGCCCTTGTCTTCCACGGCTTACCATTACGAAGATAATGTCTATCATTATTATTATTCCTATCTCTCTTCCGACGTTGCCGCCAGCAACGCGGCCGCCTTCCGGGTGCTGGACCGTTATCGGGACTGGCTGACGAGCGCGGGTTTTGACCTGACAGAAACCAAAGCCAACGCCTACGGGGGAACAGATTATTGGTATGAAGACAGTTTGCATACCGTGATCGTCGGCGATATGAATTCGTCCGGCGATGCGCGTATCTTTGCCATTTCGGTTTTTTACTATCCGCCCCAATAAGCAATAAAACAGTAACACCGGCAAACCGGTCAATGCAGATCTTTCAGCAGGCGGGCGCCTGCCATGCATAGAAAAAAGGAGATACATAATATGAAACGATTGCTGGCTGTTGTGTTGGCGCTGGCGCTGTGCCTGGGGCTGTTTGTTACAGCCGCTTCAGCCCGGGAAGCGGGTTACGGCGACGTGGACGGCAACGGGACCATCAACGCTTCCGACGCGCTGCAGGTGCTCAGGCACGCCGTGGGCAAAACCCGGCTGAACGGGGAACAGCAAACGCTGGCCGACGTGGACGCCGACGACGCCATCAACGCGTCCGACGCGCTGATGATCTTAAAGCGGGCGGTGGGCAAGCTGTCTATCTTCCCGGTGGAAGATTCGTTTGAGGGCAGCATCACGCTGGATTACGATGAATACACCCTTTCGCCCTGCGGCCTGGCGGTGGATCTGGTGCGCCTGACCTGCAACGACAGCGAAGCCTACATTTCCTTCCGCTGCAGCAGCGATCACGTGGGCGCCGCCTGGGGCGAATGGACCGAGCGGGACAATACGGTGCTGCCGCTGTTTATCGGCTCCCAAGCCGCCGTAGATGAAACGGTCAGCATCAACGTGTATGTGGTGGGGCACGAATATATCAGCAAAACCATTCAGGTCACCCTGCGCAGCGACGGGGAAAACCGCCGCTACGGCATTTTGGGCGAGGCGGTGCCCGACTTTGGCACCTTTGCCCGGGCGCCGGTGGCGGATTTTGCCGCCAGCTGGAGCAGTGACGACGTGTTTACCTACCGGTTTGTGTACGAACAGCAGCACGTGGCCCACGGCGAAACCACCGCCCTGGACGTGACGGGCGCCTATGAAACCTTTTTGACCGATCTGGGCTACCGGTTCGTTTCCCGGCAGGACAATGCTTCGGGCGGCCGGGACGCTGCCTACGCCAAAGGCCAGACCCGCGTGGTGATCAGCGACCGGTACCCGGCCGGCGAGGCCGCCACGCTGCAGGTGCAGATCGTGTATGACCGCAATACAGACGAATAAACTTTTTACCGCCCCGCCGCCGGGGCGGTTTTTTTGACCGAACCGGTCACGCTTTCGGCCGGAATCTTGACAAACCGTTCATTTCTTGTTACAATGCCACCGAAGGACGGTGAACTGCCCATGAAAAAAACAGATCGGCACCGGCAAATGCTTGCCCAACAGCTCCAATCCCACGCCCGCCTGCGGCTGGCCGACGCCATAGCGCTGCTGGGGGTGTCGGAATCCACCGCCCGGCGACTGTTCCGCCAAATGGAAGAAGAAGGGCTGGTGGTGCGGGTACACGGCGGCATTCAGCCCGTTGCCCAGCCGGACGCCGACTATCGCTATGACCTGGTGGAGACCCACCACGCCGAAGAAAAACAGCGCATCGCCGCGGCGGCCGCCGCCCTGGTGCGGGATGGCGACGTGATCTTTTTGGATACCGGCACCACCCTGGGGCTCATGAGCCGCCATTTGGCCCGACGCCTGGCAGTGGGGGAATTGTCCCGCATTACGGTGTTCACCAATTCGCTGGTGAATCTGCACGCCTTGTGCCGGCAGGCGGACGTGACCCTGGTGGGGGGCAGTTACCGGGACAACCGCAAGGATTTTTGCGGCTATGTGGCGGAAGAGACCCTTCGGGGCCTGCACTTTTCCCAATGCTTTTTGGGCACCGACGGGTACGATCCCACGGCCGGCTTTACCGCCATGGACTTTGCCACCGCCCGCATGAACGAACTGGTGCTGGGCCGCTCCGACGTGTGCGTGCTGCTGGCCGACGCCAGCAAATTCAATCGGGCCAGCACCGTCAGCTTTTCCCGCCGCAGTCCGGTGCACCGGCTCATCACCGACCGGGAGCCGGCCCCCGCCGTGCGGGACGCGCTGACAACGGCCGGGACGCAAATTCAGATCGTTTCAAGCGAAATATGAACATGTTTTGACCGGTTCAATTATTGAATCGGTCGTTTTAATACAATAATGAACAAAACGGCCATTTTTGGCGTTGACAACCTGCGGCCGGTATGCTATCATTTTTTACAGAATAGGAAGTGGTATCCATGTTATCCGATTTTACTTATACTCAGCGGGACCGGGATTTTTATCAGACCTATATTGCGCCCCGGCTGCCCGCCCGCCTTTGGGACGTGCATCAGCACATGACCCTGCCCGAACAGCTGGCCCGTATGGACCCGGCCATGATCCGGGCCGACTGGGCCATTCAGTGCGGCATGGCCATGTCTTTTGAAGATTACGACCGATTCCGCTCTACGGTGTATCCGGGCGTGAGCGTTTCGGTCACCGCTTTCGGCAACGTGGTGCGGGGGGCCGACCACGCCGCCAACAACGCCTATATTGCCTCGCTGCTTGGGCAGCATAAGATCGAAACCGGCTTTTTGGTGCTGGACCCCTCCGTTTCCGCCGCCCAAACCGAGCGGCTGTATGACGAAGGCGGCTTTTGCGGCTATAAGCCCTACGCCGATATGGTGGCGGGGGCCAAAGGGGCCGACGTGACCTTTCCCGAATTTATGCCGCCCGACCACATGCGCCTGCTTAACGAGCGGCAGGGCAAACTGATGCTGCACGTGCCCCGGCCGGGCCGCTTGCCGGACGACCGCAACATTCGGGAACTGCTGGAACTGCGCCAGCAATACCCGGATATTACCATCATCATCGCTCACATGGGCCGCAGTTATTGCCCCGGCACCCTCACCCAGGCGCTGGATAAGCTGGGCGCCCACGTGAATGAATTTCATTATGATTTTGCCGCCGTGCTCAACCCGGCAGTCATGCAGGTGGCGCTGGCCCGCATCGATCACGACCGCATTCATTACGGCACCGACCTGCCCGTGTTTTGGTGGCACGGCCGCCGCCGGTGGACCGAAACCCAGTATTTTAATCTGGCGCGGGAAGACTTTGACTGGAACCGGCACGAAGACCGGGAACATGAAGAGGAATATACCTTGTTTATTTACGAACAACTCAAAAATTTGCTGGACGTGACCGGCCAGGCCGCCGATCCCGCCGCCCTGCGGCAACAGATTTTTTACGCCAACAGCGCTGCGCTGTTCGGCAGGGGGTAAGGCTATGCGAGTGTTGGGCGTAGATATCGGCACCACCGGCGCCAAGGCGCTGGTGATAGACGAAACCGGCGCCGTGCTGGGGCAGGGGTACAGCGAATACGGGCTGCAAACCGCTCCCGGCGGGCAGGTGACTCAGCATGCCGCCGATTGGAAAAACGGTATGATCGCGGCGGTGCGGGGCGCACTGGATCAGGCGGGCGACGGCGTGCAGGCCATCGGCCTTTCCACCCAGGGCGCCAGCATGGCGGCCTGCGCCAACGTGGCCGAAGCCGACCTGGTGTATACCTGGATGGACGGCCGGGC
>CADBNN010000046.1 GCA_902796075.1 Oscillospiraceae bacterium
CATCATTCGGCGCAGCCGTACATCACGTTCCGCTGTCAGCGGAACACATCGTTCGCCGAGTGTCCTTAAGAACACTCGGCGTTTGCCTGCCGGGGGTTTTGTTATGGGATCGTTTGTTTGTTAGCCCAGGGTGCGTTTGCCAACCGCCGCCTGCAAGATCCACAGGGCGTCCACGGCGTTGATTTTGTCGTCAAAATTCACGTTGGCGGCCGTTTGCTGGTTGTTATCTAGCGTGAGTTTGCCCACCGCGTGGCGCAGCACCATCAAAGCGTCCACCGCGTTCACCGTGCCGTTGGCGTCCACGTCGCCCAGGGTGATGGGATCGCTAAGGGAGGTGATCTTGATATAAGCGGCTTGGTCCAGCGCCGAAGCGGCAAATTCTTCCAGGGTCATTTCCTTGGCGGTTTCGGGGCTGTCACCGGCCACGATCACGTATTCTTCCGGCAGTACCAGCCAGCCCAGATTCGTGTGGGGATCGCTTATTTCGTGGCCCAAAAAATCGTGGCAATTATTGGTCGATAAAGCCGGCTGACCGTACAGTTCCAAAAAGCCGCCTTTCCACAGGTCGCGCAGATCCAAACGGTAGGGCCTCAGAGCGGGGGCCATTTTTACGGATTCATCGATTTCGGTTTGGTTGTGAACAGTGACTTGCGCTTTGCCTCGCAGGGTCAATCCTTCGAAGTCATAAATGGCGCCGTCTATATCGCTAAAAGAAGTGGCGTTCACGATCACATTGTCCAGCACCGCGCCGTAATCGGCATAAATCGCATCGTCAGACGATTTCAGATTCAATTTGTTGCCGTTGCCCTTAATGTACAGATCGCTATCATAATGATCGATAAAGCACACGCTGGCGTCGCCGTTCAAAACCACCGTGACCCCGGGTTCGCTGATGTCGATATAGGAAAAATCCCCCTCGGCATATTCTTCGTCGGTGGGCATCAGCACAAAATCGTTCAGGGCCAAAACGCCGGTGGCGGGGTCATACGTCGCGGTGCCCTGGTCGGCGGTATAGGTTAAAGAATCAGCCGTGAAATAATCTTGCTGCTTGTTTATATCCGGCGCATGGAACCGAATAGCATATTGATTGCCATAAAAATCCAGTATGTATACACTGAATTTGTCGGGGCTTACCGGTTCAAAGTAAGAATCTATGTTGTTAACGAACACCTGCAACTCTTCTGAGAACACGCTTTCATCGTCCAGCAGGGTGCAGTCGGCCATCAGCTTGTAACGCACGCCGTCTTCAAAGGTGTCGCCGGTCATGTCACGAAACGCGTCTGCGCCAGCATCAAAGTACTGCCAACGGGGCTCGATTTTAATATCTTTATCCGTCAGCGGGCCGCTTCCCAGCGAGATCTTCACGTCGGGGATCTTGCCCGCGTGAGGAAAATGGGGGTCGACCGTTAAATTCACGCTGTCGATTTCGACGATTTCTTCCGGTACCTGTTTGCCGTTGAACAAGAACACGTTTACCACGATAAGGGTGTTATCGTTTTCCCGATACAGCATACTGCTGTTTTGCGATTTACCGTTTACCGTTGCGGCGGTTCCTTCGGTAAACCGGTAGTCGCCGTTGAGGGTAAGGCGGGCCATCACGTAATAGCGCCGGTCAGCACGCAGGGCGTTGCCGGGCGATTCCGTGGTGACCATGTCATTGCTGCTCATTTGGCGATAAAACGCGCCGGCCGAATCCACAAGCGGCATTTTTTCCACATCCGCATCAGCAATGGAATAGCATTCCAGCGTGCCGGTGATGGCGGCGGCCGCGCCGGTGGGGGAGGTGGTCAAAGCGTCGATTTTGGCCTGGGGGATCAAGTCGCCGGGCCCGGATTCGATTGAAACGTTGAAGCTGACCGATTCCACCGCAGGGGGGGCATAGGCCAGGGCCGAAACCGGCAGCAGCGCCAGCGCCAGCAGCAGGCACAGGCCGCAGGTAAAACGTTTGGCAACTTTCATCGTATAACATCTCCTTTTTTATCGGTATGGGTCTACATGGTTATACTATACTATAAAACCGCGCGTTTGTCCATCTTTTTTTTGCACGCAAAGAAAAATGAGGCAAGAACATGATGAAACCGCGGCACGCTTCCCGGAGAAAGCGCGCCGCGGTCGATTTTTTTGGATCTTATTGTTCCACCGGGAATTTGTCCAGTTTGTTAACGGCTTTTTTGAGAATGAGCAGGGCGTCCACGGCGTTGGCTTTGTCGTCGCCGTTCACGTTGGCCGCCGTGAATTGCATATCGGTCAAATTCCGTTTGCCCACGGCCGCCTGCAGGGTCCACAGAGCGTCTACGGCGTTCACTTTGCCGTTGCCGTCCACGTCGCCGTACAGCACCGGGTCGGCCAGCGAAGTGATTTTAACGTAGCCGAAGGTGGCCAGACCGGCCAGGAAGTCTTCCGTGCTGACTTCTTTGGCGGACGCTTCGCTTTCGCCGGCTACAATGCGGCATTCGGCGGGCAGGATGATCCAACTGGTGTCGGTATAAGGCGTTTGAATCGAATGCCCGAATTCATCTTGGGCGCCTGCGCCGGACAAGGCGGGCTTGCCGCTGAGTTCCACCACACCGTCTTTGCTCAGACCGCTCAGATCCAGCCGACGGGGCCGAATGGCGGGGGTTTCCGACGAATCGTCGGTGATATTGCGCACGGTCACGTTGGCCTTGCCGGAAATAAACAAGCCCCGGCCGGAGGAGGAGTCGTACAAGCCGCCGTCACTGTCGTTGTGCGTGGTGACGATCAGCCGCACGCCGTCAATGTAAACGGAGTTTGGACTATACAGTGCGTCGTCGGTTACGGAGAGGGTAAGCTGACCGTCGCCGGAAAGGTACAAGTCTTCGTTGTCGTCATCGGCGCTGATGTAGGCCAATTCCACATTGCCTTTCACCACGACTTTTACGCCGGGTTCATAATAGTACAGCGCACAGTCGCTCATTTGCAGTCCGTTCAGGGTCACCAGGCCGGTTTTGGGGTCAAAGGTGGCGGAACCCTTGTGGCCTTCAGGCGCAAAGGTCAACGCTTTGTCGGTAAAATTAAAATATTCACAATTTTCGCTGGTATAGGGGTATTCAAACGTGATATTATACTCGCCGGCTTTGAACATTTCCGCCCGTATATAATAGGTCGTTTCAGTGCCGTATTTGTCTATCGCTGCTCGGCCGTTTATGGAGAAAAACGGGTCTTTGTTCAAGATAGAGGCTATAGGATCGCCGTTTTTCGCGGTAATGGCAAACCACAGTTGGTAAGAGAGGCCTTGTTCAATGTCGGAGCCCGGCGCTGCGGTATCCCATTCGTCGTCGCTGTTGGTGCTTGTGCGCCATTCGGCCTTCACGTTTACCTGCGAGGCAAGGTCGCCGGACGTTTTGAAGGTGATGGCGGGCAGCTTGCCCGAATGGCTGGTGAGGCGGGGATAGGCAATGTCTAAACCGGAGGGCACAATAACGCCTTCACCCGGGATAAAGAGCATCCGTTTTGTGCTGGAGCGCGCGAGCGTAAAGGAGGGAATAGCGCTGTCACCTTCGGAACCGGCAAAAAACGCGGTGTTACGGCCGAAATACGCTTCGGAATCTTCCGAAAGGGTGAACGAGGCGATGGGAATGTATTGTTTGCCGGATTCCACCTTGGCATTGGCCTTAACGGCGACGCCTTTTTGCTGCAGCAGCTGCCAAAAACCGGTGGCGTCTGAAAAATGCTCCGAAGCCAGCGTTGCGCTGTCGATCGCATACCACAACGCGTCGGCGGTCATGTCGCCATCAACCCAGGCGGGATTGGTACCCGTAACGCGCACGGAACAGGCGGGCAGCGTTTGACCGGGCAGCAGCGTGACCCCGTCGGTGAGGAATCGGCTCAGATCGACGTAAACCACGTCAATCGCTACGCCGTCGGCTCCGTCAAACGGATTGGGCGCGGTATCAGGCAGTATAATGCGCAGACCGGGCGTGCTTTCCGACGCGGGATAGGAAAAGGTGCCGGTGGCGCTGCGCTTGGAATGGAGAGAGAGGGTGACGGAATCGGAGCTGAAAGAAGAAGCCAGATCCGGCGTTCCGTCGCCATCCAGATACAAGTTGTTATCACGGCCGCCGGCCAGTTCGTTGGTGTTCACTACGGTGCGCAAGAGTTCAAGATTTTCACCCGAGACGGTGATGGGATTCGTTTTGGTAAAGTCCAACACGAGTTCCACCGCTTGGGCCGAAGCGGCCAGAGGCAGCAGACTGCCCACCAACAGCAGGCACAACAGCACGCTGAACAAACGCTTTGTGATTCTCATACATACACATCCTTTTATAGAATAGGTGTTTATCCGGTTTCATTTTACATGAAGTGTGTGCAAAAGTCAATACTGTGTTCAGGAAAGCACCTTGCTGCGCAGTGTGTCGCAAAAGCTGATGGCGGCCTGGGCGTTGTTGATGATGAGCGCGTCGGTCACGCCGTAGCGGGTCATAAGCGAAGCCACGCTGTCGGTGTCCTTGCGGATATCCACCACGACCACCCGGTGGTAATAGTCCAGCATATAGGGCACAAAGGCGTTGCCGTAGGATTCTTTGAACACGATGAGGGTCTTGTCGTTATTCTGCAGGTCGGTTTCAAACACGGTAAGGGGCACGTCGCCGCCGATGTACATGGAAGCGTAGGTGTTGGTGGTGGGGTCTATGGCCGTGGCGCCGTACCAGCCGCCGCTGTAGCAAGACATAACGTAGCCCGTGTGGGGGAAGTGGCCCACGGTGTAGTCCGGGTTGCGTTTGAGTTCCGCCGGGCCGCCCGCAAAGTAATGCAATGTGCCCACAAAGTCGGGGTTGATCACCGTTTCATAGGTATCCAGCGCATAGGGGGTGATGCCGTTGGCGTTGCAATAGGCTACCGACGCGTAATAGGCCCCAAGGCCGGTCCAGTGGTGGTCGGTGCGATAAAACATATATTCGCCCTTGTGGTCGGTCATCACGCCCATCACGTCGGCCTTTTTCACCCGGTCGCGCATCATGCCGTAGGTGCTGTTGATGAAGGATTTGGTGTCTTCATAGGGGTCGGTGTAACCTTCTGGGCTTTCAAACGCGCAGCATTTGGGGGTGATCAGGCTGGTCACGTTCACGTTGGGATACCGGTCGGCAAAGGCGTTTATCACGTCGGCATAGGCGCTGCTGCCGGAGGGGTCGGGCTGAAAGTATTCCAAACCGTAGTCGCCGCAAATCAGCACCGCGCTTTTGTAATAGGCGTCTATATCGTTGTGGTAATGGTCGGTATTCTGGGTTTCGGGCACCAGCCCTTCGGGCAGCGAGGTGGCCTGACCGTGACCGCCGGGGGGCGTGTAGCGCTGGCCGCTTTGCACGATCTGCTTAAAGCACACGGTGCACGCGCCGGTGTCGTCTACCTGGTGGCCCAGCGCCGTGCGCACCATTTCGCCGCAGCGGGTGCAGATTTGGGGATCCACGCAGGTGGCGGGCTCGCCGGGGGCGTGACCCAGGGCGGGCGCCAGCACTTCGCCGCAGCGGGTGCAGGTTTGGGCCTGGGTGCAGGTGGGCTCGGCTCCGGGTTCATGGCCCAGGGCTTCCACCAGCACGCGGCCGCAGTCTAAACACACCTGGTCGGTGGTGCAGGTGGCTTCCGGTCCGGGGGTGTGGCTGTGACAGCCGGCCAGCGGCACCGCCATGGCAAGCGCCAACAGCAACAAAACCAATGATTTTGCGATTTTCATGTTTCATGTCTCCATTATATTGATTTTTTTCATTATACCACGCGCCGCCCGCCGGCACAACCCGCCGGGCAAAAAAAATAACAGCCGAAAGGCATAAAAACCTTTCGGCTGCGAGCGTTTTGTATCGGTTACAGCAAGTGGCAGGAAAGCACCAGCGCACCAAACACGATGGATACGATAGACAGCAGCTTGATGAGAATGTTGATGGAGGGGCCGGCGGTGTCCTTAAAGGGATCGCCCACCGTGTCGCCTACCACCGCGGCTTTGTGCTGGGTGCTGCCTTTGCCGCCGTGGGCGCCGCTTTCAATATACTTTTTGGCGTTGTCCCACGCGCCGCCGGCGTTGCTCATAAAAATAGCCATTAAAAAGCCGGTTGCCGTGGCGCCGGCCAGCAGACCCACCACGCCGCTGGGCCCCAACAGCAGGCCCACCGCCACCGGCACCACCACGGCGATCACCGTGGGCAGTACCATTTCGCGCAGCGAAGAGCGAGTGCACAGGTCCACACAGGTTTTGTAATCGGGTTCGGCTTCGCCTTCCATAATGCCGGCGATCTCCTTAAACTGGCGGCGCACCTCCCGCACAATGCTTTGGGCGGCCCGGCCAACGGAATTCATGGTAAGGGCGGCAAACACAAAGGGCAGGCAGGCGCCCAACAGCAGCCCGCACAAAATGGCGGGATTGAGCAGATCCATGTGGCCGAAGGGGTCGCCCAGACCGCCGCGTTTGGCCAGTTCTAAAATTTGATCTTTATACGAGGCGATCAAAGCCAGGGCGGTAAGGGCGGCCGAACCGATGGCAAATCCCTTGCCGGTTGCGGCTGTGGTGTTGCCCAGCGAATCCAGCGCATCGGTACGCTGGCGCACTTGCGGTTCCAGCCCCGCCATTTCGGCAATGCCGCCGGCGTTGTCCGCCACGGGACCGTAAGCGTCGGTTGCCAGGGTGATGCCCAGGGTGGACAGCATGCCCACCGCCGCCAGGGCGATACCGTAAAGGCCCATTTCCGCGTTGCCGGCACCCCCCGCAATAAAGAAGGAGATCAGAATGCAGGCTACAATGATCACAATGGGAACGCAGGTAGACAGCATGCCCAGGCCCAGCCCGCCGATGATGATGGTAGCGGCGCCCGTTTCGGAATCGGCCGCTAAATTGCGGGTGGGTTTATAGGTGTCAGACGTAAAGAATTCGGTGGCCAGGCCAATGAGTACCCCGGCCAAAAGACCGGCCAAAATGGCGCCGTATACGCCGATGAAGGAACGGCCTAACACAAACCACACCAGCGGAAAAGCCGCCACAGCCACCGCTACGGCGCTGAAGTTGGTGCCCCGGCGCAAAGCGCCCAGCAAACTGCGCTGGTCGGTATTTTCTTTGGTGCGCACCAAAAAGGTGCCCAAAATAGAGCAGATAACGCCCGCCGCCGCCAAAAACAGGGGCAGCATAATGGCTCGCACAGCCATTTCGTGGCCGCGAAACGCTGCCATACCCAGTGCCACGGCCGAAACCAGACTGCCAAAATAGGATTCATACAAATCGGCGCCCATACCGGCTACGTCGCCCACGTTATCGCCCACGTTGTCGGCGATCACGGCGGGATTGCGGTGGTCGTCTTCGGGAATGCCGGCTTCCACCTTGCCTACCAGATCGGCGCCCACGTCGGCCGCCTTGGTGAAAATGCCGCCGCCCACACGGGCAAACAGCGCCATAGAAGAAGCCCCGATGCCGAAGGTGACCATGGTGCCGGCAATGGCTTCAATGCCTTCATGAAACACAAATTTGAGTAAGATCAGCCAAATGGAAATGTCCAGCAATCCCAGGCCCACCACGGTGAAGCCCATCACCGAACCGGCCGAAAACGCTACCCGCAGGCCCTTGTTCAAGCTGTTCCGGCAGGCGTTGGCAGTGCGGGCATTGGCGGCGGTGGCGATCTTCATGCCCACAAAACCCGCCAGCCCGGAATAAATACCGCCGGTTAAAAAGGCAAAGGGCACATAGGGATATAGCATGCCGCCCAAAGCCAGACCGCCCAGCACCAAAAACATCACCACAAAAAACACGCTAACCACTGTATATTGCCGCTTTAAAAAGGCCGAAGCCCCCGTGCGGATATAGCGGGACAGTTTTTTCATGGTGTCGGTGCCTTCGTCATATTTCAGTACCCGCCGCGTGGTAAGCACCACATACAGCAGCGCTACCAACGCTGTTGCCAGCGTAACGAACGGGAAATATTCTGCAAAAAAGGACATACGCAAACCTCCTGCTCGGTGATTCCATCATTATAAACGATTCTACAGCGGATTGCAACCCCTATTTGTGAATTTTTGTAAACAAATAACACAAAGTAACATTGCGAAATGTGAATTTTTCATTTTTATGTGAAAAACCGGCAAGAGGTTTACATAAATCCCAAAGCTCTGTTTTCATGCGTGCAAAGCGAGAGAGCGGAAAAGCAATATTCAGTAAACGAGCCAGCATGCAAGCGGTTAACCGCATGAAGCGTCATTGCCACCCGCTGTTCCACCTGCTCTTTTTTCCGCGTTTTTTTGTCTTGCACGGGTCAAATCGAAAATTTGCTTTAAAATGGGCTATTTAGTTTACATAAACCCAAAAATTTCGTTTTCATGCGTGCAATACGGGAGGCGAGAAAAGAAAAATATGTGGCAAAGCGATCGTGTGTGAGTTAAAAAACGCAGAGCCACGCTCCCTCGTCAATTATCTTCCGGCCCATATTCTTTCCGCCCCTTCGTCTTGCACGGGTCATTTTGAAAAAACGGCTGAAATTGAGCGGTTTCGGTTTACATAAATCTGGTTTTTCTTTTTTCATGCGTGCAATGCGAGGGGGGCAGAAGGAAAACGGTGGGAAAACAGACTACATGCAGGCAGAAAAAAACGGCCGCACTCGCACCATAACGGTGGCGTCTTTCTTTTGCCGCCCCTTCGTCTTGCACGGGTCATTTTGAAAAAACGGCCGAAATTGAGCGGTTTTGGTTAACATAAATCCATTATTTCTCGTTGAAAAAACCGCCCGGGAGGCGGTTTGGCGTTTGTGTATTACAGCAGATCGTGCGGCGGATCATCCGGCTTTTCGGGCAACTCGTCCGGAGCGCCTGCATTCATTTCTTCTGCGTCCAGATCCTTTTCCCGCAGGTCCTGGCGGTCCAGCACCACGGCGGCGCTCACGCGAATGGCGTCGGCCAGCTGCTGCATGCGCTCGGGGCTGAGGGGTTCGCCGTCCAGCGTGAGAGGAGAACCGTTGAGCAAACGGTTCTGCACGTCCCGGATCACGTCCCGCACCTCGGTGACTTTGGTTGTTTCACCAAACAGCAAACTGTCGGCCGGCACGTTGAAAACGCGACACATTTGCGTAATAACCGAAAGTTCCGGCTCCCGCCGGCCTTGTTCATACATGCCCACGGCGCTGGTAGAAAGCCCCAAACGCTCGGCCAGTTCGGCTTGTGTCATTTGGTGCTGCAGGCGCAATTGTTTCATATATTGGCCGATCATGGCGCATGCTTCCTTTTCGATTATTTTGCGCCCTCATTATACCACAGGCCGGCGCGCTTTGCAACCCTGTTTATCGCGGCAGCAGGGAGGATGTCCCATAGATGTCCCATGCGAAGCGGAATCACACAAAATGTGTAGAAAAAGGGTTGATTTTGTCGAATTTATGGCCTAAAATAGAAAATAAGCCAACAAACTGTTGGATTACGCCCCGCGTAAATCGCCACTCAATCACAATATCTTGTACAAAAAGGAGAGCCGAAATTGACTTTACGTGAACTGGGACAACAATATCTGGAGCAGGCAGTGGTGCTGCGGGCCAGGCAGCACGCGTTAGAAAGCCGGTCCGACTCGCAGGATCCGCTGATGCAGCGGCGGTTATACTATTTGGCGGTGGAGGCCAACGACTGCCGTCGCACAGGCGAATACTTATTACAATACTATCGGGAGGACAGGCATGATCAAACGGCTGCAGCTCAACCGATACGGTGAAGACTTGGGGGGTATGGCGGCCTATCGCCGGGCCCAAAACGACGCGGAGGACGCCGGCCGGGCTTACCGCCGGCAGACCCGGGCCGTTTTGCGCAACGTGGTGGACCATCAGTTGACTCCCCGCCAGCGGCAAATGGTGCGCATGTATTATTATGAACGCAAATCCATGCCCCGCATTGCGGCGGAACTGGGGGTGAACAAATCCACCGTATCCCGCACGGTGGCCCGCGCCCGGCGGGTGATCGCCCGCTGCATGAACGGCTGGGTGTAACAAAAAGAGGAGAGCATTTCACGCGAAATGCTCTCCTTATTTTATGCCTTTTTAATCGGGAACACGTTCACCGCAGCGGGTGCAGTATTTTTCACCCGGCGCCAGCGCGTTGCCGCAAGCGGTGCAAAAAGCAGGCCGTTCGGCAGGCTGTTCGGCAGGCTGTTCGGCCGGTTGTTCGGCGGGCTGTTCAGCGGATTGTTCAGCGGGCGCGGCGCCGTTGACTACCGGCTCAGCCGTAAAAGCGGCGGGCGCGGGCTGCGCCGGCGCGGCCTGCTGCACAGGCGGCTGATAGGCCACCGGTTGAGCGGGTTGAACCGGTTGAGCGGGTTGAACCGGTTGAGCCGGTTGAGCCGGTTGAGCGGGCGCATAGGGAGAGAAGGGGGCGCGCGCCTGGGTGTAGCCGGCGTTGGGTTGGGCGTAAGCGGGGGTTTGAAGCGGCACGGCGCCGGCCAGCCGCAGGCCCTGCACTTGCTTTTTATAGGTGTTGAGGGAGGAAGCCAGCATGATGGTGCCGATGGCGGAGGTCAGGCTGACCAACAGCGACAGCACCGCGGTGAGCACCAGCCCGCCGCCGCCGTAGCGAAAGATGTGACTGCTCATACCCAGCAGGGTGGCAAAGGAACTGATGCCGCTGATGATCTGGCACACGGCGGCAATGTACATCCACACGATCACGTAGGTGGAAAAATCCCGGGTGGTCATCATGCCGTTGCAGTTTTCTTCCACGGCTTTAAGGGAGCGCACCAGTTTGGTGTAATACATAATAGCCAGCACCATGGCCGCGGCAAAGAACAGCAGGAGTACCAGCATAGCGACCACAATGGCGCTGCCGGCCACCGCGCTGTTGTAAGCGCTGTCGTATTGGTCTACCATAGCGCCGCCGATGGCGCCGCCGGCGATCATGATAATGACCAAAGCGATGGTGCCGAACACGGCCGCGATCCACAGAAACACCAGTTCAATGGTGCTGAGCACCCGCAGCATGGTAACGCCGCCGGTTTTGAGCATGGGCGAAGCGTCCGACTTGCAGGCGGAATACACCATCCACAGACCCACGCAGGTCAAAATGGGGAAGATGCTGCCCGTAATGGCCGAAAGCACGTTAGAGGCTGCCAGCCCGTCCGCGGGCAGGTTGCGGATGATCTCGCTGAATTCCGATCCAAAGGTGGAATTCAGTTGATACAGCAGCCCGGTGATGGCGCCGTTGCCGGTAAAGGCGGTGATGATGGCAAACAGGGTGGTGACGGTGAACAGAATGCAGACCGCCAGGAATTTGGAGCTGCGCCCCAGGGTTTTAATGGTTGCCACCAGAGGATTGATGGCGCTTACCGGCCGGGGACCCCAGCCGCCCGGCACAGGCGGTTGTGTTTGGCAAACACAAATTTGGCCGTCGGGTACGTTCCGACCACAGCGAGGACAGATCATAGTCATTCTCCTTTTTTATGTGATATCGATTGGATTTATGCGGGCGCACGGGCCCGGACAGATCCCCCGCGGGGGATCACAAGTCCGCACGGGAAGCGGCGGTGTTGCGCCGGTGGGTCATAAAACTTTCCAATATCATCACGGCGGAAAGCGCGTCCACCGCGTTTTTGCGTTTTTTGCCCCGGGTATTGGTCACGTTCAGGGCGGCGTGGGCCATCACGGTGGTGCACCGTTCGTCATACAGTTGGCAGGGCAGGCCGCTGGTTTGGGCCAGCAGTTGGGCAAAGGCGGCGCATTTTTGCGCCCGTTCCCCCCGGGATCCGTCCATATTCACCGCTTCGCCCACCACCAGCAGTTGGGCGCCCCGCTCGGCTGCCACGGTGGTAATGGCTTCGGCCAGTTTTTGGGCGTCGGGCTGGGTCAGGGTGCCCACGGGGCTGGCCAGAATCTCCTGCCGGTCGCACACCGCAAGGCCGGTGCGCACGTCGCCGTAATCTACTGCCAGTATGATCATGATTTTTGTATTTTAAGGGAAATGTCGAAGGCGGTCACCGAATGGGTCAGAGCGCCTACCGACAGAATATCCACCCCGGTTTGGGCCACGGCCGCCGCCGTTTGTTCGGTAATGTTGCCCGACGCCTCGGTAAGCGCCCGGCCGTTTACCAGCGCCACGGCCCGGCGCATGGTGTCGGTATCCATATTGTCCAGCATAATAATGTCGGCCTTGGCTTCCACCGCCTGGGCCACTTCGTCAAGGTTGCGGGTCTCCACTTCGATTTTGACCGTGTGGCCCAGTTTTTTGCGCAAAGCGGCCACGGCCTGGGGAATGCCGCCCGCCGCGTCGATATGGTTATCTTTGAGCATGGCGCAGTCAGAAAGATTGAACCGGTGGTTGCGCCCGCCGCCGCACAGCACGGCGTATTTTTGCAAGGGGCGCAGGCCGGGCAGGGTCTTGCGGGTGTCGGCCACGGTGGCGCGGGTGCCGGCCACCAGATCCACCAGCCGCCGGGTGGCGGTGGCGATGCCGCTCATGTGCTGCACCAGGTTCAGCGCCGTGCGCTCGCCCTTTAACAGCAGGGTCACCGGCCCGGTCACGGTGGCGATGGGCTCGCCCTTAAACAGCCGGTCGCCGTCTTTTTTATAGGTTTCAAAGGTAAACGCGGGGCTCAGCAGGGTAAACACCCGCAGGGCGGCCTCCAGCCCGCACAGCACGCCGTCGGCTTTGGCCAGCATAAGGGCGGTGGCGGTTTGGGACGGGTCCAGCAGCAGATCGGTGGCCGCGTCGATATAAGAAATATCCTCTTTCAGGGCGGTGCGTATCACGTCGTCAACATACAAAGCGGGCAGCATCATTTGGCTTGCAGCTCCTTCAATATAATATGGGCCACCGTGGCCAGCGATAAGGTTTCCACGTAATCTTTGCTCAAGGCAAAATGACCGCTTTTCAGCCGGGCGATCATCCGGTCAACGGTTTTCAGCCCTTCCCGCACGGCGCCAAGGTCCGGCAGCACAAAGGCGGCGCGCTGCATCACGTCGTTCACCGTGTCGGCCAAACCGGCCGGCAGGGGCGCGCCGGAAAGATCGTCCGGGGCCGGCAGGGGCGGGGGATCAAACCGTTCGCCCGCGCTGTGGCGCAAAATATCCTGGGCCGCCCGCCGGCCGAACACCAGCCCTTCCAGCAGGGAATTGGAAGCCAGCCGGTTTTTGCCGTGCACGCCGGTGCAGGCGCATTCGCCCGCGGCGTACAGCCGGTCCAGGTCGGTTTTGGCGTTTTCGTTCACCGCAATGCCGCCCATTAAATAGTGGTGGCAGGGAAAAATGGGAATGGGCTGTTTGGTCATGTCCACCCCGGCTTGCAGGCATTTTTCATAAATCATGGGAAACCGGTTTTTCAAAAAATCGGCGCCCTTGTAGGCGATATCCAAATAAAAGTGTTCGTCGGCCTGGCGGCGGCTTTCCAGCATAATGGATTTAGCCACCACGTCCCGGGGGGCCAGTTCCAGCCGGTCGTCATACAAATGCATGAACCGTTCGCCCTTGCCGTTTAGCAGCCGGGCGCCTTCGCCCCGCACCGCTTCGCTTATCAAAAACCGCTGGCGGGTGTGAGGGTCGCCCCCCGCAAAGGAGGAGGGGTGAAATTGCACGTAGTCCAAATGGGCGATGCGGCAGCCCATTTCCCAGGCCAGCCGAATGCCGTCGCCCGTGGCGATGGGGGCGTTGGTGGTGTAGCGGTACACCTGGCCGATGCCGCCGGTGGCCAGCACCACGTAAGGGGCGGCGTAAACCGCCGCGCCGTCGGCGGTGAGCACGTGGGCAAAAAAGCCGCCGTCTATCCGGTCCAGCCGATACAGCAAGGTGTGTTCGGCCACCGTAATGTTGGGCCGGGCCGTTACCGCCGCGCACAGGCGGGTGGCGATCTCGTGGCCGGTGGAATCCTTATGGTGCACAATACGCCGGCGACTGTGGCCGCCTTCCAGCGTGGCGTTCAGCGAGCCGTCGGGCTGTTTATCGAATTCCACGCCGAATTCGGTGTAAAGCCGCCGCACGTCGTCGGGGCCTTCCCGCACCAAAATGTCCACCGCGTGTTCGTCGTTTTCCCGGTGGCCGGCAATGAGCGTGTCTTCCTTGTGCAGGGCAAAGGAATCGTTTTGCGTATTCAGCACGGCGGCCACGCCGCCCTGCGCCAGGTCGGTGTTGGAAACGCTCATGGCGTCTTTACACAAAACCAGAATCCGCTTTTCGGCCGGAAACTGCAGCGCGCAGTACAGTCCTGCCACACCGCTGCCGGCAATAATGGCGTCAAAGTGCCGTTGCCTGTTCATGCCTATAACTTCCTTTATGCCCATGGTATTATGGTTATTGTAGCATACCACATGGGAAAAGTGCAACCGTTTGGCCGGGGATTTTTTTGAAAAAAACGATTTTTTTCGCCTGCCGGCGGGCGCGCGCGGCGCCTGAGCGGTTTTTTGGCTTGTAAACATGGGCAAAACATGGTACAATATGCAATAAATAAGGACGCGTGTTCACAATTTGTTCACATTTGTTTGGTAAGATGAAAACACAAAACTGTAAGGATGTGAGAAGCGTGGCTGTTCGGGTCCTGATCGTGGACGATGACAAAAACATCAATAAACTGCTTAAGCTGTATCTGGAAAAGGCCGGGTATGAAACCGAATGTGTGTTTGACGGCCGGGCGGCCCTTACCGCCTTCGGCCGGTTTGAACCGGCGCTGGTGCTGCTGGACATCATGCTGCCCAATATTGACGGATGGGACGTGTGCGCCGAGATACGCAAGCTGTCGGACGTGCCCATCATCATGCTCACCGCCCGGGGCGAAACGGTGGATAAGATCCGGGGCCTGGAACTGGGAGCGGACGATTACGTGACCAAACCCTTCGATTCCAAAGAACTGCTGGCCCGGGTGAAGGCGGTGCTGCGCCGCAAGCAGGCGCCGGATGAAGACGAGATCGTGCGGTATGACAATTTGTCGGTGAACATCACCCGGTATGAAACCAAGGTGAACGACCGGCTGATCGAAATGCCGCCCCGGGAACTGGAATTGCTGTACTATTTAATGTCTAACCCCAACCGGGCCTTTACCCGCGACCAGCTGCTGGACGGCGTGTGGGGCATGGATTTTGAAGGCGACGCCCGCACGGTAGACGTGCACATCAAGCGCCTGCGGGATAAGCTGAACGGCCTTTCGGAGCATTGGAACATTCAAACCGTGTGGCGGGTAGGATACCGCTTTGAAATGAAGGCATGAAAAAGAGTTTATATAAAAAATTCACCCTCACCTTTCTGGCCATTGTGCTTTCCGGCTTTTTGCTGTTGGGCAGCCTGGTGCTGGTGTTTGCCGGCCAGTATTGGATGGATAGCAACAAAAAAGAACTGC
>CADBNN010000047.1 GCA_902796075.1 Oscillospiraceae bacterium
CGGCCCGGTGGTCAAGCGGTTAAGACACCGCCCTTTCACGGCGGTAACACGAGTTCGATTCTCGTCCGGGTCACCATGAAAAAAGTCTCTTTTGTTTACCAAAAGAGACTTTTTTCAATCCAAGCCGACGGGACGGAGGCTTGGTATGTCATCAGCCGCTTGCGGCTGTATGTCATCACAGCGAAGCTGTGCATGTCGTCATGCGCCGCGCGCGTGTATGTTCTCCGTCGGCTTGATGCCATACATCCATGCGGGATGATGCCATACACTTGCTTTCCGCAAGTGATTCCATACCGTGCGCTACCGCACGGATTTCATACACGCCATTCGGCGTGATAAGGACGACGAAAGGGGTATACCTGTGTCGAAGAATCTGTTGTATGATTATTCCGAACAGCTTGCCGTTCAGTGTGAAATGTTATGTAAAACGGTCCGCGGAAACGCCAACGCCGTTTTTCAGTTAAGAAAATCCTCTTCCAGTGTTTTTGCAAACGTTTCCGAGGCACAGTTTCCGCAAAGCCGTGCCGATATGCTTTCCAAGTTCAAAATCGCCAGAAAAGAATGCGCCGAAACGCAAAGTTGGCTCAAACTGCTTTTCACTACCGGTTATATCGACGAATCATCATTCAAAACGCATCGCAACCTTTGCGGAAGAATTCTAAGGCTCTTGACCGCTTCCTGCATTACCCTTGAAAAACAAATTTGATCTTTACCATGAGAATCAAACAGGGCGGTTTCCGTCCGCTTAAGCGGCCATCGAGGCCGCAAGCGGACACGAGGCTCTCCTCTCGATGCGCAAACAGTCCCCCGGACTGTTTGCTGTCGGTTTTGCTGCGCAAAACCGAATCTCGTTTCGAGCCTCTTTTCTTTTTGCTCCAACACAAAACCCCTCGCGTTGCGAGGGGTTTTGTGTTGGAGCGGAATACGAGGCTCGAACTCGCTACCTCCACCTTGGCAAGGTGGCGCTCTACCAGATGAGCTAATTCCGCGTCGGTGAATAGTATTATAATCTTGTCCGGGCGGTTTGTCAAGCGAAAATTACAAAAAAATCCAAAAACGTTCTTTCGCCCTTTTCCGCTATTTCCCGCAAGAAACTTCTTGATTCCCATTCTGTTTTGTTGTATAATAAATTGGATTATTACGGGGAAGGGAAGCGGTCCTGTTGCGGCTGGCCTATTTGGATAACAGCGCCACCACGCCGGTGTCGGATCACGCGGCGCGCACGGCCCTGCACATGATGCAGGAAGCCTTCGGCAACCCTTCTTCCGTTCACGGTTTGGGTCTGCAGGCCGAAAGGGAAATGGTCCACGCCCGCGGTGTGCTGGCCAACGCCCTGCACGCTGCGCCGGATGAAATCTTTTTTACCTCCGGCGGCACCGAAGCCAACAACCTGGCCGTGCTGGGCGGCGCTCTGGCCAACCGCCGGGCCGGCCGCACCGTTATCACCACGGCGGTAGAGCATCCGTCGGTTTTGCGGGCGTGTGAAGAGCTTTCGCGGCAGGGCTTTGAAATCGTTTATTTGCCGGTGGGAGCCGACGGCCGCATACGCCTCGCCGATCTGGAAGCGGCGCTCAACCCTGATACTGTGCTGGTTTCGGTTATGCTGGTGAACAACGAAACCGGCGCCGACCAACCGGTGGCGGCCATACGTGAAATGCTGCAGCGCCGGCAAAGCCGCGCGCTTTTGCACACCGATTGCGTGCAGGCCTTCGGCAAACAGCCGGTGGACGTGCGCCGCTTGGGGGCCGATCTTGTGTCGGTCAGCGGCCACAAAGTGCACGCGCCCAAAGGGGTGGGTGCGTTATATGTAAAAAAAGGCGTGCGCATTCTGCCCCAAACCTTCGGGGGCGGGCAAGAAAACGGCATGCGTTCCGGCACGCCGGCCGTGCCCTCCATTTGCGCTTTCGCCGCCGCCGTGGCCGACCTGCCGCCGGTGGAGCAGGCCGTGGCCGCCGCCGACGCCTTGCGCCGCCGTCTGTTAGACGCGCTGGCCGCGTATGACGACGTGGTGTGCAACAGTCCGGCCGACGGGTCGCCTTTTATTCTCAACGTGTCGGTTCCCGGCATTCCCTCCGAAGTTATGATCCGTTTTTTGGAAGAGCAGGGCGTTTACGTTTCGGGCGGCAGCGCCTGCGCCAAAGGAGGCCGCAGTCACGTGCTGGCGGCCCAGGGCTTGCCTGCCCGGGTGATAGACAGCGCCCTGCGCATCAGTTTTTCCCACACCACTTCGGCGCAGGACGTGGCCCAGTTTGCCGCCGCATTCGACCTGGCCCGGCACACATTGCACCGCAAGCGCGGGTGAAAGGATCGGTTATGAACGAGATCATTTTGATTAAAAACGGCGAGATCGCCTTAAAGGGCCAAAACCGCCGCGTGTTTGAAGACGCTTTGATGAAAACCCTGCGCCGGCGCCTTGCGCCGCTGGGAGAAGTGGAGGTCTCGGTGGCCCAGTCCACCATCACGGTCCAACCGCAGGGCGAAGCGTTCGATTTTGAAGAAGCGGTAAACCGGGTGAGCAAGGTGTTCGGCATTTTGCGGTTTTCCCGGGCCTGTATTGCCCGCAAGGAACTGGGGGATATATGCGAAAAAGCGGCCGAATATTTGGCCGAGCCCCTGCGCCGCGCCGCCACTTTTAAGGTGGAATGCAAGCGGGCAGACAAAACCTTTCCCTTAAAATCGCCCGAACTGGCCCGGGAACTGGGGGGCTATCTGCTCAGCCGTTTCCACCATTTAAAGGTGGACGTGCATAACCCCGACGTGCTGGTGGTGGCGGAAGTGCGGGATCAATACGCCTTTATTCACGGCAACCAGCTGCCCGGCGCCGGCGGTCTGCCCTCCGGCACGGCGGGCAAGGCGGCGGTGCTCATTTCCGGCGGCATCGATTCTCCCGTGGCGGCCTACATGATGGTCCGGCGGGGCATCGGGCTAACGGGCGTTCATTTTGCCAGCCCGCCCTACACCGGCCCCCGCGCCGAACAAAAGGTGCGGGATCTGCTGGCCGTTGTGGCAGGTTACGCCGGGCGCATGCCGTTGTTTATCGTGCCGTTTACGGAGATACAGGAGGCCATAGACGCCCAGTGCCCCAACGAATTGTTCACCGTGATCATGCGGCGATTTATGATGCGCTGCGCACAGGCCATTGCCCGCAAAGAGGGGTGCAAGGCTCTCATCACCGGTGAAAGCGTGGGCCAGGTGGCCAGCCAAACGCTGGACGCGATTGTGTGTACCGACGCCGTGTGCGAAATGCCGGTTTTCCGGCCGCTCATCGGCACCGATAAAGAAGAGATCGTGCAGTTTTCCCGCAAAATCGGCACCTTTGAAACGTCGGTTTTGCCTTATGAAGACTGCTGCACGGTGTTCACGCCCCGCCATCCCCGCACCCGGCCCCAGCCGGCGCTGGTGGAGCAGGCGGAACAAGCGCTGGACGTGGAAGGTTTGACCGCGCGTGCCGTGGCCGGCGCGCGGCTGGAATGGATCAAATAACGAAGGGGGATATGTGCCATGAATGCTGAAATCATTTCGGTGGGCGCGGCCTACGTAAGCGGTGACGCCGCCAACGGCAACGCGGCCTATCTGGCGGAGCGTTTGCTGCGGCTGGGCATACGGGTCACCCGGCAAACCGCGGTGAACAACACCCCCGAAGAGATCACTTCCGCCCTGGCGGCGGCGGTGGCCCACAGCCCGATCATTGTATTCACCGGCGGCCTGGGGACGGAAGAAACCGACCGCACCAAAGAGATCGTGTGCGCCGCCGTAGGTCTGCCCCTGGTGGAACGTGCCGAAAGCTTAAAGCGTCTGCAGTCTTACTATAACGCCCGGGAAGAAGAAATGCCCGCCGCCGCACGGCGGCTGGCCATGTTCCCGGAATCGGCCGCGTTGTTCGCCAATCCCGCCGGCCCGGTGGAAGGCTGCGCGCTGGCTTCCGGCAACCAGAGCATTTTGCTGCTGCCGGGGGACTCCCGCCAGCTGCAGGCCATGTTTGAAGCCTCGGCCGAAGACTATTTAATGGGCAAAACCGACCGCACCATGGCCTGCCGCACCTTAAAGGTGTTTGGCATGAGCGAAAGCAAGGTGAAAGGCCAACTGGCCGATTTGCTGACCCAAACCGACCCTGCTGTGGCGGTGCTGGCCGGCGCGGGCGACGTGCGCGTTAAAATAACGGCGGCGGATGAAGACCGCGCGGCTTGCGAAAAACGCTGCCGCGAAACGACCGAGCAGATCGCCGCCATGCTGGGCAACGCGGTTTACGCCCGCGAAAACGTAAGCCTGCAGCAAACGGTGGTGGAATTGTTGTTGGCCCGGGGCAAAAAGATCGCCACGGCCGAATCCTGCACCGCCGGCATGCTGTCGGAAATGCTCACTGACGTTTCAGGCGCTTCTCAGGTGTTTGAATTCGGCGTTTCGGCTTATGCCAACCGGGTCAAGCAAGAGGCGTTGGACGTACCGGCCGACCTGCTCAAAAAGCACGGCGCCGTCAGTTCCCAGGTGGCCGAAGCCATGGCCAAAGGGGCCGCCAAAAAGGGCAAGGCCGATTTTGGCGTGGGCATTACCGGTATTGCCGGGCCCACCGGCGGCACGCCGGAAAAACCCGTGGGGCTGGTGTACATTTCGCTGTTCGACGGTACGCGCTGTTTCACCCGCAAACTGCTGTGCAACCCCGAAAGCCCCCGGGAAAAGATCCGCCTTTCCGCCGCCATGAACGCGCTGGATATGGTCCGGCTGTATCTGGTTGGCGATCCCCGTTTTTTGGGCCAAACCAAAGCGCCGGCAGCCAAGCCCGCCAAGCAAAAGAAAAAATGGTGGCAGTCGCTGTTTCCTGTTAAGGGCGATTCTCCTTCCCAGATGGTGCGCAAATGCATTATGCTGTTGTGCCTGGTGGTGTTCATCGGCTCGGCTGTGTATATTGTCGACTATTTTGTGGAAAGCGCCGTTACCCGCCAACAGCAAAGCCAATTAAGCGGCAAGTTCCACACCGAAGCCGCCATGAACAAACGGTTTGAAGATTTGCTGCAAATCAATCCCGACACTGTGGCCTGGCTCACCGTGCCCGGCACCTTGTGCGATAACCCGGTGGTAAAAACCTCCGACAACAATAAGTATCTGGACACCACCTTTGAAGGCGGCCGCAGCAAATACGGCACCTTGTTTGCCGACGCCGCCTGCCGCATAGAAAAACCTTCTTCGGCCGATGCCGACGTGCACGAGGGTCTTTCGCAGAACATTATTGTGTACGGCCACCATATGCGGGACGGCACCATGTTCGGCCAGCTTAAGTTTTTCCGGGAATTTGCGTTTTATCAAAAGCACCCCACGCTGGAATTTACCACCCTTTACGACGGTTCGGCCCAGCAGTATAAGATCGTGGCGTTGTATATCGTCAACACCTACGCCATCGACGATTCCGATACCGTGTTCAACTACCGGCAGGTAGGCTTTGCGGACGAATACGCCTATTTGCGCTATGTGGATGAATGCCGCCAGCGGTCGGTCATCAATACCACGGTAGACGTGGAATATGGCGACCAGCTGCTCACCCTTTCCACCTGCACCTATGAATTCGACAACGCCCGTCTGGTCATGCTGGCCCGGCAGGTGCGCCCGGGCGAATCGGCAGACGTGGACGTGGAAAACGCCTCCATCAATTTTGACGCGGTGTATCCCAAGGCATATTACCGGGCCACCGGCAGCAAAGGCCGCACCAACGTGCGCTCCTTTGTTTACGCGCCTTCGTCCTCCACGCCCCGCACCGTTCGGCCTTCTTCGGCGTCGGCCGCATCCTCGCAAGCCGCGTCTTCGCAGCCTTCTTCCGTGCCGGTCAGCCATGCCGAATCGTCAAATTACACTTCCCGCATTCAGGGGGGCTCCACCGTCAGCCTGCCCAGCGAAAACCCGTGGGACAGTTCCCATGAAATAGAATCGGAACCGGAAGAATCGGAAATCGAAAGCGTTCCCTCTCAGGAAACCCCCGGCGAATCGTCTGAGGAATCGTCCACGCCGGAAGAATCCCAAACGGAGGAATCGTCTTTGTCCGAACCGGAATCACAGCCGGCCACGTCAGATGAATCGTCTGAAGAAACGTCTGCCGAAACCCCGTCAGAGGAGTGATCGCTCGTGAAAGAAAGTACGCCCGCGGACATGCCCACCAACGCCAAGGTGCATGATCCCGCCCAACAAAACGCACCTGTTTATTCTAAAAAGGACCGCAAGTCTTTTCGCCACACCACCCTCAAAACCCGTCGGCGCCGCCGGCGGCTCATCGCGTTCGCGCTGGTGGTGGTGCTGTTGGCGCTGGCGGCCGTGCCGGTGTATCGCACCTGGGTGCAGCCCTATATGGCCCGCAGTTTGTATGAATCGCTGCGTACCATGTACGGGGTGGAAAGCGCCGGCTCCATGCCGGAAGAATACAATCCTCAAATGGGGGCGCTGTATGATATCAATCCCGATATCGGCGGCTGGCTCATCGTGCCGGGCAGCGACGTGAATCTGCCGGTGGTGCGCACCGTGCAGCACGACGCGGTGTATTACGTCAATCATTTGTTTGACGGCGCGGAAAACCCCTGCGGCACCCCTTATTTTCTCGCCGAACCCCACCCCGAGCGGGCCCGTTACAACACGGTGATCCGGGGCGACCGGCTGCTGATGGGGCAAATCGGCGGCTACCGGGACCTGGCCTTTTACCGGCAGGCGCCCCTGCTGTTTTTGGATACGCTGTCTGACGCGTATATGTATAAGATCTTCGCGGTGGTGGACGTGACCGATGAAGAAGCGGCCGCTTTGTCCCACGGCGGCTTTTTGACCGACCGGGACTTTTATGACTTTGTGGCCCGCATGGGCGACCGGTCGCTCATCACCACCGGCATTCGCGTTACCCGCAGCGATCGCCTGCTCACCCTGCTGTGTGATACCGACGTCGGCAAACTGGCGGTGGTGGCCCGCGCCGTGCGGGAAGATGAGGATTACGCCGTAGATACTTCCGTGGCAACGGCCCACACGCCCGGCCAGCCCGCCGCCGTTACCCAAACCGACGTGACCCCCACCGGCCCTTGAGCTTAACCGAAAAAAAGGCGCGTTTTCCTGCGGGCGAACGCGTCTGCTTTTTTTGCCGGTTTGCTTGACTTTTAAGGAAATTGTTGTATAATTTTAGTATCTAATATCCGTTTTCGGAGGTCAATGCCTATGAAGAAAGTTCTTTGTATCGGTTCGGTCACAACCGACGTCATCATCAAACCTGTAGACCATCTGCCCAACCCGGGAGAATTGCAATATATTGATTCTTCCGCCATGTTCGTGGGGGGCTGTGCTTCCAACGCTTCCATGGACCTGGCCAAGCTGGGCGTGCCGGTGCTGTTGTGCTGCAAACTGGGGCAGGACCTGTTCGGCCACTTTGTGTACGATACCTGCAAAGCCGCCGGCGTAGACGTGACCCCCGTGATTTTTGACCCCTCGGTGCAAACCACCACTTCCATTGTGTGCGTGGGCTCCAGCGGCGAACGTTCTTTTTTGTATAACGGCGGCTCCACTTCCGCCCTCATGGTGGAAGAGATCCCCAAAACCGCGCTGGAACAGGCCGACATCGTGTTCATCGCCGGTGCGCTGCTTAACCATAAGTTAGACGGTGAACCCGCTTCCCGCCTGTTCAAAAAGGCGCAGGCCATGGGCAAATTCACGGTGATGGACACCGCGTTTGACCCCACCGGCCGCTGGATGAGCGGGGTAGAAGCGGCCCTGCCGTATTTGGATCTGTTTATGCCCAGCATTGAAGAAGCCGAAAAACTGGCGGGCATTGAAGGCGACTTTGACGCCATTGCCGACGTGTTCTTCGCCAAAGGCGTAAAGAACGTGATCATTAAAGCCGGCAAGCGGGGCGCCTATATTCGCGAAGGCGGCAAGCCGGGCTATTTCGCCCCCACTTATCTTTCCGTTAAACCCACCGATACCACCGGCGCGGGAGATTCCTTCTGCGCAGGCTTTTTGGCCGGCCTGGCCCAGGGGTTCGATTTTAACAAATCGGCCAAACTGGGCAACGCCGTGGGCACCCATTGCGTTATGGAGCTGGGCGCTTCCACCGGCATCAAGCCGCTGGCGGACATTTATCGCTTTATGAACGAACACACCGACGAAGTGCCGTTGGATGAGTTATTTTAAGGAGGACCATACTTATGAAACGTTCGCAAATCAACGCCATTATCAAAGACGCTATCGCCTTTTTGGATGAGCACAAATTCCTGCTGCCCCCCTTCGCCTATTTTACCCCCGAAGAGTGGCAAACCAAAAACCATGAATATGATGAGATCCGCAAAAACGTGCTGGGTTGGGATATCACCGACTTTGGCAGCGGCGATTTTGATAAGTGCGGCCTGTTCCTGTTCACCCTGCGCAACGGCAACATGTTCAATCCCGACGATCAGAAGGTATACGCCGAAAAGATCATGATCGTGAAAGAAAACCAGGTCACGCCCTACCATTACCATTGGTATAAACAAGAAGACATTATCAACCGCGGCGGCGGCAATTTGATGATCAAGGTCTACGGCGCCGATCCCGAAACCGACGGCCTTTCCATGGACGACGTGGAGATCCAGGTGGACGGCCGCCATTACACCGTGCCGGCCGGCAGCGTTATTCGTCTTACCCCCGGCATGAGCATGACCAACACCAAAAAGCTGTATCACGCGTTTTGGGGCGAAGAAGGCTGCGGCACCGTGCTGGTAGGCGAAGTGAGCCAGTGCAACGACGATTCCAAGGACAACCGCTTCTATGCGCCGGTGGATATGAAACCCTATCTGGGCGCCATTGCCGACGCCGACACGTCCGACGCCGCCCGGTTCTTCCCCGAAGTGGGCCGCTTCCCCGCCATTGAAGAGGACGAAGCCCCCCTGTATCTGCTGTGCAACGAATATCCCCAAGCCAAATAAAAAGGTTTTCACACAAATCAAACCCGCCGCAACATGCCGTTGCGGCGGGTTTTTGTATGGGGATACGGATCAGTTCAGCGCTTCCAGCCGGCTCACAAGATTATCGTTGCGGGTGGCCGAAACGTTGTTAACAAACAGCACGTCGGTTATGCCGTTGTCCGCCGCCAGCTGGCTGATGCTGCCGTAGTAATAACGGTAATCGATCACATATACCGTTTGGTAATGGGCGGTCAAATAGGGCACAAAGGCGTTGCCGAAGGATTCTTTGATGATCATGCAGGCGCTGCCGTCGGTCAGTGACCGGTTTTCAATTTCGGTATAAGGGTTGTCGCCCGCAATAAAGGCGCCGTATTTGAGGGTTTGGGGATAATCGCTCACGTCGTTTATCACCGGCCAGGTGTAGGTGGAGCCGTCCTTCTGGGTCACGGTCATGTGCAAATCGTCGTTGGGGCAATAGGCTTCCACCGTGTCGGGATGGGCGGCCAGGGCCGGGCTTTTGCCCGTGTCGGTATAAAACGAACCCAAAAAGCCGTCAAATTCCTGCTTGCGCATGTTGCCCAGGGGCACCGTTGTTTTGCCGGCGGCCCGGGCAAAGGCGTCGTAAGCGTACCAGGCGCCCCGCTGGGTCCAGTGGTGGTCGGTGCGGAAATAAATGTATTCATCCCGGTGCGCCAGCAAAGGCGTCAGGCTGTCCACCGTTACCACGTTGCCGTTCATCAGGCTGTACATATAGTTGATGGCTTTGCCCTGGTCGGAACTGTTGATCTGTTCTTTAATGTTGTCCGGCAGGGTCACGCCTGTGCTGGTGGGCACGATCAGATCGTACACCTTGCATTGGCCGGCCAGCATATCGCCCACCCGGTTCACCGCGGCCGCATACCGGTCGGCGGTGGCGTTCACAAAGTTGTAAAATTCATAGGCGCTGTCGCCCGCCACCAGCACGCCGCCCATGGTTTCGGCCGAAAGGTTTTCATCGTTGTTGGCGGGAATGGCCGGCTGGCTGGACGCCGTTTGGCTGGAAGCGACCCGGCTGGACGCCGTTTGGCTGGAAGCGTTTTGGCTGGCAGCGTCTTGACCGGACGCCGTTTGGCTCGCCCCGTCGCTGGCCGCCGAAACGGTGGAAGGCGCCGAAGCGGTCTTGGAAGGCGTCGAGGGCACGTCGGGGATCTCGTCGCCCTTTTGCACGTCGCCGTGTATCTGCTGGCCGGCAAAGCCGTAGGTGGCTTTTAACCGGCTGTCTTCGCCCACCCAAAAGCTGCGGAAGGGGAAGGTGTCGGAATACCAGGCCGAAATGCCGTCAAACCAGTCGCCGCTGAACAGCGCCTGAATGGAAAAGGCGGGGAAGGGGGTCAGTTCCCTTTTTTCTTCCTCCGAATAAGCCGGGCGCAGGGGAAACAGCAGCCCGATGAGCGTCATCACGCACATGGTCAGCACAAAAGCGCCCGCTACGAATAATGCCGTTAAGGCCGAACGGCCGGCACGTTTGGATGTGTTTTTTGCCATAATGACCGTCGCCTCCTAAAATTGAAAATACAAAAACGGGTTGTAGCTGTTGCCCACCAGCGTTATGGTGGAAAGCACCAGCAATATCACCGGCCAGGCGGTTTGGGCCGCCCCGTAAAGCGCGGCGGTCACGGTCTGCCGGTCGCACCGTTCTTTCAGCCGCAGGGCCAGCTGCTTGCACAAGGGGGTGGCGGCGATCAGCGCGGCCGCAATAAAGAACAGGTTGCTCTTTAATATGGTAAGGGTCTCAAAGTCCGCAAAGGCGTTGCCGTTGAGCCCGAACATACCCAGCAGGGTGGTGCCCACGGCGCTCATACTGCTGAATTTGAACAAGATCCACCCAAAATAAACCACCAGCAGTAAATATACGTGCCGCACAACGGCGTGGGCTTTCAGCCATTCGCCGATCCACTTGCGTTCCAGCACCAAAAACACAAAGAAGAACAAACCCCACAGCACAAAGTTCCAACTGGCGCCGTGCCACAGGCCGGTCAGCAGCCACACCACAAACAGGTTGCGAATGGTTTTGGCGTCGCCCTGCCGGCTGCCCCCCAGGGGGATATACACGTAATCCCGGAAAAAGCTGCCCAGCGAAATGTGCCACCGCCGCCAGAATTCCGAAACCGAACCGGACATGTAGGGGTAATCAAAGTTTTCTTTATAATGCAACCCCACCATTTTGCCCATGCCAATGGCCATATCGGAATAAGCGGAAAAGTCCAAATAGATCTGCAACGCGTAAGCCAGCACCCCAAACCACAGCGAAAGCACTGAACGGCCGCCAAGGGTCGTCACCAAATCGGCCGCGGCCAGCGAATCGGGCGCCAGCAAGCTGTCGGCCAGTTGACCGCACATGTTGGCCAGCACCGCTTTTTTGGCCAGCCCCACGCAAAAACGGGTGGCGCCGGCGGCGATCTCGTTAATGTTCACCGTGCGGTGCAGCAGCTCCCGCTCCACGTCTTTATACCGCACAATGGGGCCGACAATGCATTGGTGGAACAAACTGGCATACAGCAAAACGATCTTGAAACTGCGCTGGGCCTTCACGTCGCCCCGGTACACGTCCACCACGTAAGAAAGCAGCTGGAAGGTGTAAAACGAAATGCCGATGGGCAGCAGGATCTGGGGCACCACCGCCGGAAAACCGGTCAAATCCGCCAGCGTGCCAAGCAGCAGGCCGGTGTATTTGAATACGCCTATCAACCCCAGGTTGATCACGCAGGCCAGCACCAAAAACAGTTTGCCGTGGTCGCGGGGCTGGCGGCGGCTCCATTCAATGCACAGCGCCAAAAACCAGTCGGCCGCGGCCATAAACACCAGCAGCAGCACGTATTTCGGCTCGCCCCAGGCGTAAAATATCAGCGAAAAAATCAAAAATACCGTGTTTTTGCTTTGTATGGAGTTGGCAAAGAAATAGCACAGCATACAAAGGGGAAAGAACAGGTATAAGAAGAATAAACTGGAAAAAACCATATAAATAAAGCTCCTAACTGCTTTTGAATTGCTTATGTTTCGGTTGCCGCGTCATCCGGCGGGGCAGGGGGGAACACCACGCTGATGCAGGTACCTTCGCCCGGCACGCTTTCCAGGTTTAGCAGGGCGTTGTGCACCATGGCGCCGTGCTTCACAATAGAAAGGCCCAGCCCGGTGCCGCCTACCCGGCGGCTTCTGCTTTTGTCCGCCCGGAAAAACCGTTCAAACACCCGGGGCTGATCCTCGTAGGCGATACCCACGCCCGTGTCGGCTACCGCCAAACGCACCCTGCCGTCTTCTGCCCGCCGTGTGACCGAAACCGTTACGCTGCCGCCCGGCCGGTTATATTTCACCGCGTTGTCGCACAGGTTGGTGATCATTTCGTCCAGCACCTGGGCCACGCCCGCAACCATGCATGCTTCGCCCTGCACCCGCAGCGTCAAACCGCCCTGTTCGGCCGCCGGCCGAAACCGTTCGGCGATTTGGCGGGCCAGCGCCAGCAGTTCCACCGGCGCCAAGGCGTCGCTCATGTCTTGTTCGTCCAGCCGCGAAAGCTGCAAAATATCGTTCACCAGCGACGTCATGCGCCGGGCTTCTTCATAAATGCTGGCGGCAAAGCGGGGCATATCCTCCGGCTTGGCCACGCCGTTCATCATAATTTCCGCATAACCGGAAATGGAGGTGAGGGGCGTTTTCAGTTCGTGCGAAACGTTAGCCGAAAACTCCCGCCGCAGCCGGTCCCGTTCTTCCCGTTCGGTCACGTCCAGCAGCATGATCACCGCCCCCACGGTCTGCCCGTCTTTCACCACCGGATTGCCGATCACCTGGTAGGTGCGCGCGTCGGCCTGCATTTGCTGTTGGCTGTGCTGGCCGGCCAGCGCTTCGGCCACCGCCCGCTTAAAGCGGCGGCTGCGGTGCCAATCGGCCACGGGATTGCCTTCATCCTCCGGCCGCACGTCCAGCAGGCGCAGGGCGGCGCCGTTGTGGGTCAGCACCGTGCCGTTGCGGTCCACCACCAGCAAACCTTCCGACATGTTTTGCGCAATGGCTTTAAATTCTTCCTGCTGGGCGATCAGGTCCCGCAGTTGATCCCGAATGGTCACATTCTGCCGGCGGATCTTGTGCAGCATGGGTTTCAGTTCGTCATACACCGGCTCGGCTTCCGGCGCGCTCAGGTCCAGCGATTCCAGCGGCTTCACAATGGCCTTTGCCAGCCGAAAAGCCAGCACTGCCGACAGCACCAGTCCGATGGCAAACACCGCCACCAGCGGCAGCACCACGTCCCAAAGCGCAAGATTCACTCTGGCGTCGTCCAGCAGCAGTACCACCAGCCCCAGCGTGGCCACCAAAATCACCGTACCCAGCAAAACCATATAATAAAAAATGCGCTTGGTCATGCGGGCGGTCCCTCCAGCTTGTAACCCACGCCCCGTACCGTTTCAATGTAAGCGCCGCAGGGGCCCAATTTTTGGCGCAGGGTGCGCACGTGCACGTCTACCGTGCGGCTTTCACCTTCAAAGGTGTAGCCCCACACCTGCTGCAGCAGTTGATCCCGCCCGAACACCCGGCCGGGGTGGCGCAGCAGTTGGCACAGCAGCTCAAATTCCTTCACCGTCAGCAGCACGGCTTGTCCGTTCACCGTTACCTGGTGCCGGTCGGGACACACGCACAGCGCCCCCAACCGGTATTGGTCAGGCTGCTGTTCGCTGCGCCGCAGCAAGGCCTTCACGCGGGAGGTCAGTTCCATCATGCCGAAGGGCTTGGTCATATAATCGTCCGCGCCGCTGTCCAGCCCTTTCACTTTGTCATATTCCGCCCCTTTGGCGGTCAACAGCATAATGGGCAGGCGCGCCGTTTCGGCGTTTGCCCGCAGGGCTTTCAGCATGTGCAAACCGTCTTCTTCCGGCAGCATAATGTCCAATATCACCAGCGCCGGCCGCTGCTGCTGCAGGGCGGCCCAAAAGGCGGATGGGCGTTCAAACCCGGCGGCCTGTAAGCCGTAATTGTTCAGCGTATACAGCACCAGTTCCCGAATATTGTCGTCATCTTCCACAATGTAAATCATGGCGAACTCCTATATATAATGTATAACAATAAAATAATAACACAAAGTAAGTAAGGATACAATTCCCATTTTAAAGATTTATCCATTTTTCCTGCCAAAAAAGTTTGCAAAATTCCGAAAAAAACCGAAAAAAGGGGTTGACAAAGCGGGAGGAATTTGGTAATATAGCAAGGCACCCAAAAAAGCGGCCGAAAAAGCGGCAAG